>NZ_JAMXEX010000009.1:113531-223648 GCF_025370775.1 Ancylothrix sp. D3o
GCTGAGTCGAATGTGCCGGTAGACGGGGTGTAGCTGGTGGGTGTGAAGCCGGTCGGCAGAGTATCGGCAACGGTGAGGCTGTTAACAGTAGAGGGGCCGTTATTTGTCACAGTAATAACGTAGGAACTGGTACCACCAGGGTTAATTGTGCTCAGGTTATCGGTTTTGGCAATGGCAAGGTCAGCAGTGGTAGGGGGGGTAACGGTGGTGGTGTCGGTGGCGGTGTTGTTTGCGGGGTTGGGGTCAGTTACACCGGCCGGTGGCGAAACAGTGGCAGTATTAGTTAGGGTGCCGGTGGCTGTCGGGGAAACAGTGCCAATGATGGTATAGGTGGCGCTGGCACCACTATTAAGGTTGACAGTGGTGTTGATATTGTTGCCGGTGCCATTGGCTGCCCCACAAGTGCCGGTGCCAGAAGTCACCGCACAAGTCCAGTTGACTCCGGTAATTTCGGCGGGGATGGTGTCAGTGACAGACGCACCGGCCACGTTTAAAGGGCCGTTATTTGTCACTGTGACGGTATAGGTGATGGGATTACCCGGATTAACGGTAGTAAGGTTATCTGTTTTGCTAATCGTGAGGTCTGCGGGAATAAGGGTTGTTTTGATAACCGATTGAGCACGGGTTTGATAAGTTAGCGGCTGAACTTTTCGATCCATAAAAGATGTGCCACTAATAGTGGTGACATCGTTGGTGGTGGCCCCAGGATTTGGGGTGGCGCAGAGGTTTAAACGAATGCTTTGTCCGGGGGTTAAAATGCCAGTGTCTAATGCACCATCTCCATCTGTATCTGTGAGGTTGACTGTGTTAGCTTCATCGCGCAAGACGACAGTGTAATTTGGGTTAGAACCGGCCAAAGTTAAGTTAATGATATCATTGGTAAAAAAGTTATTTGTAACGGTAAAAATGTGGCAAACTTGGGTGCCAATGGTGGTGCTTAAAGTGGTGCTATCGGTGATAGTAAAGTTGCCGGCGCGAGATGGGGATTGGTCAAAAACAATTAAGCGTCGGCCATCCGCGTTTGCTTCTACAAGACTTTGGTTGTTGTTAGAAAATTGATTAATTGTCAGGTTCCAGACTCCTGCATCCCCAACACCTGTACCGACGGAGGTAGTGCCTGTAAGGGGAATAGCATCTTCACCTGCGTTGAGAGTACCACCTCCATTCCACACCCCATTAACTCCAGAAGTCCCGTTAACTATTGCCCCAGAAGGTCTTGTGTAGGTGACAATATTCGTGCCAGCGCCGAGATTTTCGTTAAGGTCAAAGTTGCGTAATCCAAGATTAGAGGCACCAGGACCCACTAAGAAGTAAAAGGGAAGGTCGAGAGGTAAGCCGCTATTTTGTTGAACGGTACCTTGGAATTGTCCAATTAATGCTTGTGATGAACTTCCTACGACAGTTGGGACGCTAATTGAAAAGGTATTGTCATCATCATTAAGGCTGAGGGTGTTGTCGTTAAAAATAGGGCCGGCACCGGTTTCGCTGGTGATAGTATAAACGCCGGCTGTGCTAACAGTAAAATTAATAATTGCACCGTTAGGAGTACCGCTGGCGATAGTTTGTGTATCTAAAATTTCGCCGGTAGGTGAAATTAGCTCAAACCGAGTCGGGTCACAATTTGTATTTGGGGGACAGCTAACTACGCCTACACCGCCAATAGGGACGGTACCACTGCCAATTTCATCTAATAGACCGTTGCTTTCTGCATCGTTGACGGTAATAACCAGCGATCCACCACTGGCATTAAGCATATCTTGGGTAATGTCAATAAAAAAGCGGTGAAGTCTATCGGTATTGCTGCTTGGAATCCCGCCATTGGGATTACAGTTTGGTGGGATTGTACCCAGGTTATCTGTGGTGTACCAGTCTCCCACACTGGCGCAACGACCAAGACCGCTGGTTTGGAAGTTTAACGAAGGAATTGAAGGTAATCTTACCTGTGCTTTGGCGCTTTGGGAAAACCCAAAAACACCGGCCACCATCACAACTCCACCAGCCAGTAAAGAAATTTTGGCATTATTATTTAAAAAATAGGGGAATAAGGTTTTCATAGTTAGTTTTCTCTAGGATTATTGTTTAATAATTGCTGCATTTAGGGCCGGTTCGGAGGTTCCAAATTCTGGATCGGTAGCAATGGCGCTGATCACATCACCGGTTTTTAATGTTTTTAAGCTAATTCCAAACCGGCCTTCTTTATCGGTTTGCACGGTGGCTATTAATTCGCTTAAGGGCCCGTAGGGGAGATTGGCAGAGTTTTTTGGCTGGGTTTTAACTCGATAAATTTCAATAATTGTTCCTACATCTGCTTTTCCATCTATGTTTACTTTGTCTCCTAAAATTAAAAATTCTTTTGCCAAAAATTGCGGGGGATTAATGGCTTTGTTGCCGGTTTCTTCTCGGCGGTAATAAGAGTTTCTCAGCGTGTTAGGCCCATCTCCTATTAAATAAGCTAAACTGCTTTCATTTAACTGATTTGTCAGGTCTATACTTAATCCGTCTAAGGTTGAAAAAGAGTTAGCGGTTATTTTATTTCTATAACTGTGCGGATAAGCTGCAACGGCAACCCCCGGCCCATTTTGTTCGCTGATTTGATTTTCTATCACTTGATGTCCCTCTCCCATTAAATAAATTGCGGCGGTTTTTCTTTCTCTTCCATTCATAACAAGGTCGTTTTTTATGATTTTGGTTGCGCCTTGGGTTTTAAAGAAAAATATAGCGCTTCCTGCATTTTGACAAATCATGTTTTCGCTGATTTCGCTGTTAGTAATTTTGCCTTCAAAATGAAGGCCGTTCGCCATTCCTGAATAACCATTGTTGGCGATAATATTTCCGATAATTTGGGTGTTTTCTGCAATGCTGCCGGTAATAATTCCGCTGCCGGTGTGGTTAACTATTTGATTTTGCTGAATAATTGTGCCTTGACTTTTAAATATCAAAATTCCAAAGGCAGAAGACGACGCACCGGCCCCAAATTGGTTTTTTTCTATTACCACATTTCGAGGAATTTGTAAAGGTTGCTTAAAAGTTTCATTGGAGATTTGGTTAAGAGATTCTGCGGGTAATTTATCGCTAATTAAGATACTGGCCGGCAATACAGATGCAATAGCAGTTTCCCGATTTTGATACCGGCTATTAAATCCATAAAAATTCAATCCCCTCACAGTTACATCCCCAGAAACTATCGTTAATCCTCGCAAAACTTCTACGTCAGCAGCGGGGGTAAGGGTAACAAGCGGCTGGGGAATTTTTGCGTTAAAGTTTGTTTGTTGATTTTGGCATATTTGGGAAACAGCTATGGGTGAGTTGCTTGAGTTTTCGATATAACCCGGTTGAGTTGTGCCGTCAATAATGGCCGGTGCTTGAATTGCCGGCAGTTCTTTTATTAATTTTATTGTTGTCGCGTTTTCAGGTAAGTTAAATGTAATTAAGTTGGCGGTTTTTTCGTTGTCAGTCTGAGGTACAATTTGTGCTTTTTCTGCCAAGCTAAGCTGAGATACAGGCAAATTTCCATTAACAATTTCGATAGCTTCGCGTAAGGTTAAGTTGCCATCGGGTGTAATTTCTCCATCTAAATTGCTATTGACACTTAAGCGAAAATAGGATTGGGCAGGGGTTGGATTTATAGCCAACATTAAAAGGGTGATGGTGGTGATGGTGGGGGGCAATGTCCAAGATACAATCAGTTTTGTTTTAAGCATGATTTTGTTCAAATTCTCGTTTCTCAGCTTTTTTTTTAACCGCAGATAAACGCGGATAAACGCGGATGTTTTATTTGCCTAGGGCTAAGTCTGGCGATTTTTTGGCTTCGGTTGTTTCGGGTTGGCGTGGGGGTGGTGGGGTGGGTTTTTGTAAACCAAAACCGCTGAATAATTCGTTTAATTTTACGGTTAAACCAATATAAGGCCCGCTGGCGGAACGGGAAGCGTCAAAGTCACGATCTGATATTTCTCCAAATACATAACCGGCAGCAAGGCGTAAATTTGGAGTTAGATAATAGCCGGTTTCTACGACCAAACCAGTTTCACTATAATTATCTGCCGGTTGGGTAATCCAGCGTACCTCCCCCACGAGATCCCACTGATAGGCAAAACGGTAAGTTGTTCGCAGTTGATTAAGGTATGTTGTGCCACTGCCAATTAAATCACTTGCTAGATAAGAGGTACTCTGACGCAATGCCGTTTTGCCGTAAAATTCCCATTGCCAATTAGGGGCATAAATGGCTTCTAAGGCAAATGTGTGATCGGTTCCGCCGGTGCCGGTGCCAAAAAAGAGAGTATCTGGAATTATAGAGGGATTTTGGCGATATTCATAGCGTAATAAGGCATTAAATTGATCATTTTCTGGATCTCGATAAGCTAGACCTAATCGTAAATTTTTGCTATCTCCCAAAGCTTCGAGAAGTTGGTTAGAACTTGATGCCTGTTGATAGCGAAATAAAGCCATAATTGACCGCGAAATTTTTCCATTAGCTGTAGCGGCAATTACAGTGTTACTTCCTGCACTTGAGTTTCGATGTTCGTAACGGGCGGAGGCTTGAAAATCGGGGTTATTTGTATATTGAATTCCCAGACTATACGAGTCTCCACCACTAACTCCTAATGCAGAAGCACCACCTCCATAAGCGTAGGGTTGGGCGTATTGTACACCTGTTCCTCTCCTGCCAAATAAGTCGCCAAAAATATGTTCATAGCTGCCGTCTATTCGCAATCCTGGGGCGATTGTCCAGCCTTGACGTATCCCGACGGCACCGGTCATTGCTTGAGCATCTACAAACCCAAATCGGCCTGTAATTGTTGTATCTTCTCCCAATTTATAATCTCCCAAAAAGTCTAAACTGGTAATCGAATTGTTTTCAAATTGTCCGCCAGTGAAAAATATATGACTTAAACGAACTGTAATCCCTGGGTAGGCTGTCCAATCAAGGGCTAAAATTGTCCTGTCTGGATAGATATAATCTTGTTGTGAAGTTAATCCTAATTCGTTTTGGGCACGAAATACTAAGTTTTCGGCAAAGCGATAAGTTAAACGTGATCGCAGTTGCGAAGATGTGCTGTTAAGAGGGCTATTTTCGCGCACATCTTCTCGATTCCGGCTAACCCAATCTAACTCAAAGGTGGCATCATTTCCTAAGCGTTGTAATAAACCGGCAGAAAGGGTAGTTAAAGAGTTATCTTGTTGGGTTCCTGGCACAAATTCTAAGCGCGGTTCAAATAAATCTGCATAGGAGTTAAGGGAACGTGGGGCTATGCCTTGATTTTTTTCGTGATCGGCGTTAAATCTCAGTTGAGTTGTTGATGTAATATTTGCCGAAACTTGTCCGCCGTAGCGCGTTTGACCGGCCACAAAAGAGGTAGTTGCATTATTACTAAATCCGGCATCCGTTGAACGATAATATAAGCGGTAGTTAATCGGAGAACTATTAGAATTATTCTCTACTCCTGGGGTAGTAAAAATTTCTGTGTTGCCAAATAAAGCTGCACCTTGTCCGAGTCTACCAGTTAATTCTAGGCGATAGGCAGAACCGCTTACTCGGCCTTGAAATTCTGAATCATTGCTTGAGTGTGCATATTCAGCAATTAACTGATTTCTGCCAAAAGAAAGAATGCCATCTGCGCCATAAAGTTCAAAATCTCTTGCGCCGCGATCTTCTCTTAAATAAGTGGCGCCAATCCATGAAGGCCGTCCTAAATCTCGTGAAATATTGTACTGTAACCGGCCTCCCATTACACTTGTACTACCATCCCGATTTTCATATTGATAAGTTCCCACAATTCGCCGCACTAAAACACTTCCCAAGGGGTCAACTTCTACGCGCAAAATAGGCCGGCGAAATAAAACTGTCCCCCTGTCATAATCAATTTCGTAATCTGTTCCCCGCGTTAATTGTTTGCGATAAAGTACGGTTCCTGGTCTTTCTAATTCTTCGACTTCTAAGAAAATATTTTCGCTTCCGGGTAAGACTAAACGCCGGGATAAAAAGTAAAATCCACTCGTTCCATCGGGGACAATAGTATCTCGTTGAAATCCCTCTACATCGCCGCTAAAAAATCCGCTAAGTTGTAAATCTCCGAGATTGTAATTTCCTTTAAATCCGTGTAATTGTCTGGTAATAGCGGTGAATTGTTGTGATTGGGTGGAAAATTCGGCTAAGCCATAATCTCCCCACATAAAATAATCGGGATTTGCACCCATAATGTTAGGGGATCTTTCAAATCGCAAATACAAACTATCTCTGGATGGGGTGACAGTTTCGCGTGTACAGTTATCGCCGTAGGTAGGATAATTTTGTTCGTAAAATTGCGTGTCTCTAAATAAGCGGTCTTGACTTCCGCAGGTTTCGTTTAAGGTACGATAACTATTAAAAGCACCTGTAAATAACCACTCTCCAAAGGTGCCGGTGGCAAATGCTGCGCCTCTGGCATCAAATTGATAGCTGTTATCGCTTCCATAAGGTAAAAAATCTCGGAATCTTCCCCAATAATCGGTTCCCCCACGTCCAAATCTGAAATCTACTACGCCGGTCATTAAACTTGGTCTTAAATTGGTTTCAAATTGTATTTGGGTAAAAGCTTCTAATTCTGGTTTTTGCCCTTCGTTAGCAATGCCATTGTTTTCTATTTCTAGGGGGGTGTCCGACTTGAGGGTAACGGCGCGAATTCTTACTAATTGTGCTGCGATTCCAGATTGCAATGTGGCTGTAAATTCGCCGTTAATTGCTTTGACTTGAAATCCCGGTTGATCAGTATCATAATCTGTACTAATAAATCTGCCGGCGCTGGCGGCTAAGGTAATAATTGCATCCCTGTTTGACCGATTGCCTTTTTCGTCTAAAATTTCCCCGATAATTGTTGCTGTTGAACGTCCATCCGCAGGGATTCTTGTTTCTTGTGTCCTGATTTTTAATTGCGCTACGTTTCCTCTTACGGAAATGGTAATGGGGGGTTGAAAATTGCTGTTTGGAGGAGGATTTTTAATCGCTATTTCTAGGGTGTTTTCTCCTTCTTTTAATGGCACACCATACCAAGTCTGGGTTGTAATGTTGCTGTTTTCATCGGTTTCGGTTCTGCCAATTAAACTCGTATCCACCGGCACTCCATTTACCCGCAATTCTATTTCTAATCCTGCTGAATATTGCAAAATTACCGTTGTTGCCGGTATGTCTAAAACCGCTGCCGGTGTTGGAGAAATAATCTTTACAAATGGTGCTGAATTCTGTTGTGTTTGAGGGCTATTTTCTTGGGCAATTAAAACTCGATTTCCCTCCGCCACCGGCCTATTTAATGTGTTCTCACTTGTGCCGCTTTTTATGCCAGTTATGTCATTAATTCTTGAAAAAGTGCCAGCTATTGTGCCAATTTGGTCAGGATTTGATAACAGGGCGTCTACCAAACTGTCATTATTTCCTGTCTTTAAATTTACGGAATTTGAAGGGGTAGAATCTTTATGGGGTAGGGCTTCCAGCGAATTTGTACCGCCTGAAATAGCTCTGTTTTTTGACGTAGTTTGCCCAATGTACCCCGTTAAATTACCAGAATCTTGAAAATTAGTCAAGTTTTGCTCTAAAACAAAATTATACTGAGTATGCTCTTGCAAATTTTCGCTAGATGTGGTATGCGTAGTCGCCTTGGCTGGACGGGAAACCAGAGAAAGTGTCCCTAAAAAGGACATCAGAACTAGAAATTTATAATTTTTTAGTATCAACATATTGGGTTTTGGTTTTTTAACCGCAGATGAACGCAGATGAATGGGGATAGGTTTTTTGTTGGGGTTTTTGGAGTTTAAGGTTGGGGTTTTAACAGTGAGTTTCCTTCTGGTTGAAAGGCGGGGGTTACGGCGAAGTTCATGCGAACTAATCCTCCGGGTTCTAAACGTACTAATCTTGATTGAGAGTTACGTTCGATAAAATAATTGTTTGGCGCAAATGTGTAACCAGGTACGCTGGTTAAATCTAAAACTCCGGTTCGATAACCAGGTAAAACATTCGCTACTGAAAATAGGCCATTTGCATCTGTTGTAATGCGGTTTCCGTCATCTAAGAAAATTACGGCATTTGGCATTCCCGGTTCTCCATCTTGTTGTTCTCCATCAAAGTTTTTATCTACGAAAACTCGTCCAATTAACGTACCGCAATCAGCTACAATTCCGGGGCGAATTGCTAATAAATGACTCGCCGGCCCATCTTTCACCTCCCCATTATTATCACTACGTCTCCCATTTACAAAAGCTAAATTTCGCCCATTTCCTCGCATCGCATCTGGTGTCAAACGCGCCGCATAAGCAATATTTAAAACCCCCCTCGCTGGTAACGAAAAGCTTGCCGGTGCAGTAAATGTAATTTCTCTGCCGTTATTTTTTGCCGTAATTTGCACCGGCCCATTTTCCAATTCTCCTCGCGCCGAATCTCCCAAAAATGCTAACCCTAACGGCAATTGATCCGTAATATTTAAGTTATTCACCGGCACCGATGACAAGTTTCTCACAGTCAACCGATAAATCACTGTATCCCCCGGTTCCGCCGCCATCCGATCAGCGGTTTTAATAACTTGAATTTCCTGCGCCTCACAAACCGCCGTCGCTAAATCAAACGCTGCTAAATCTAACCGTCTTGTATTCGGATCTTGCAGATTAATCGTGCCGGTTGAACTTGTATTTCCCGACGTCGCATTAATAGACCGGCCATCCAAAGCAGTCGCCGTATAATTAATCACTCCATTCTCATTTCTGCCTACATCAATCCGAATTCTTCTTTCACTATAATTAGAATCTGGCGGCGGAATTACCACCAAAATATACCTCCTTCCCGCCTCAAGTTGACCGCTACCAAAATCAAGCAAGAAATTATAACCACCCTGATCACCATTTGTTAAGAAAAAGGGATTACTGTTTTCTTCATTTGGTGAACTCCCCACCGGAATATCATTATTAGAATTATCAGGAAACTCGGTTTCTCTTAAACTAACCAATCTTCCTAAACCTGTGCCCGTCGGATCATTGCCATCCGCCTCATAAAGCGCCACCCGAAAGCCGGTGTAATCTGGCAATAATTCCCCAGCACATCCCGTAATTCTTCCCAACGGCGAAGTTAGCGCGTTTCTCACCACCACCGGCGGAATAATCAACGTTTGCGACACCGGCACATCCTGTGTCCCCACCGTCACCGTTACCGACGTCCCGGTTGTTGGCGTTGGCGTCACCTGCACATCCACCCCCACCGTCACCGTCCCCCCCGGCGGAATAATCACCGGCGTTGGTGTCGTCACCGGTACCGGCGGCGTTGGTTGCGGTTCTGGTTGTGGTTGCGGTTGCGGTTGCGGTTCTGGTTGCGGTTGCGGTTGCGGTTGCGGTTGTGGTTGCGGTTCTGGTTGTGGTTGCGGTTCTGGTTCTGGTTCTGGTTCTGGTATCGGTATCGGTATCGGTCTCGGTATCGGTGTCGGACAGCCGGTGATTTGCTGATTTGCGTTTCCCGCATTCGTCACACTGTATTGCACACCCGTCACAATTCCTGACCCAAAAATGCCATTTCTTTGAATACTATTTGTATCAGGAACTTGAAATCTTAAAGCCGTTTGCCCAGGATTTGTTACCACAAACTCGAACCTTAAAACATTACCTTGCTGACTATTAATACCCGTCCGAATACTATTTACTTCCCGCGCAAAATCTTGACGCAATTGTGTTAAAAGTTCCGTTTGATTTGGCACCGCCGCCGTCATCGCCTGAAAAGCTGCATCAAAAGCCGTATTTGCCGGAGTATTTCGATTACTCGCACTAAGAGACGCAATTGCTTGCTGAGTTGCAGTTTCCGCCTCACCAACACTCAAACCCCCCGAAACTAATTGCGCTTTTACCAAATTTGCAAATACCGAAACTCCAACTTGTTCCGCTATATTTCTATCCAAATTTTGAATAAGATTTGCCTTAGTAGGAACCGCCTGCACAATGGCATCCCTCGCCACTGTTGCCAAAGTTCCAAATGTTGCCGAAGTTGGTTGTCCTGCTAAAGCAATCGTAGCAGCAATTACCGCTTTTGTTGCTTCCGGTTGTGTAAAACCAAGTTTAACTAATTCATCTGCCAACGCCCCACTAAAAGCACCCACTGCTAAATTATTATTACCATCAACAATTCCCCCCGGTGTCACCGTTGCAGTGCCATTTCCCACAAATCCTAATAAAGTTGCATTTGATAACACATTAATCGGACTAGCATTCACCCCATCGCTATAACTAACTCCCGCTTGGTTTTGAATTAAACACTGCGGTTGTTCTTGCGAAAAAGCCGGCATCGCCACCCCAAACGACAAAGGCAAAACCACAGCAGACGTAGAAAGTGTAAAATTTATTAATTTATTCATTTTCGATTTTTCATAAATAAGTTAAACATCTCTTGTCCACCCTCAATTACCTAACTTTTACTTGATAACTTGCCCTAAAACTTTCTGGCACAACAGGACTATCAAACACATAACGAATATGCGTATAAACATCTGCTGGTGCCGGTTGAGTTTCAACTTTTCCGTTTGGTAAAGTCACTTGAATAGTTGGATTTTCTGTAAAAGTATTCCCGCCATCAATACTGTAAATAATCCTCATTTTTGCCGTACCCATTCCCGCCACCTCCGCCGAATTTAATACATACATTGTCTGGGCTGGAATTAATTGGGTGACGACAAAATTATTCACCGGCATTTTTTGACTTTCCTCTCCCCTCACCGTATAAAGAAGAATGTCTCCGGGTTGCACTACTGCCGTTTCTCCTAATGCTTGCCAACTTACCTTATTTTTGCCATTTTCATCCTTGACAATTACCTGTTTTTGTGCATTTAAAATTAGCTTTAATTGATTGCGAACCTCCGCACCTCGGAAGTTTGGCGCTTGACTCAATACCCCAGCCGTACCAATTAAACCGGCTAAACTTGCCGCAAAAATTGCCAAAATTCCAACTTTAAAACCAAATAAATTTTTCATAGCTTTGTCATTAATTAGTGGTGATTTGTGCTTGAAATTAGGAAAAAATTATCAATTTTGAATCCGCCAATTTTAATTAACCCTCCTTTGAAAAATAAAAGTCCCCGATTGTGTTGGCTGGACAGGATTTCTGACTTGTAAAATATATTTAGTCACATCAGTATCTAAACTGATGCCGGTGATATCCCCAACCGAATTATTAGCCGGCCTGCCATTAAAAAATCGAATAATTCCCCCCGTTGAATCCACAGCCGAACCCGGCACATTACTCGTATCAATTCCTGTCGTCGCGTTATTATCTTGATCCGCATTATCATTATCCAACGCCCAACTATTGCCATTAGGATTACTCGCTGAATCAAAAGTCGTCCCATCTTCAACCACCGTAATATTATTAGCAGTTAAAATTAGATTTCCCACCGGCCCGGTTTCGGAAATATTGGTATAAGTAATCCGAAACTCAATTAAATTACCCGGTGAGGGATTTTTTGTATCATTGCTAAAGACATCTTGACCCGCAGGAACCGCAGGGCCGGTGCCTTGCAAAATTCGCGTTTCTTTTGTAACTTTCAAAAAGCCGGTATAAACCCGATTAATCACCGTATTACTCGGTTCACCGGCCCCAGGAACCCCATCACCATTACTATCAACAAAAGTAGTAATTGGCACCGGAAATCCCGTCAATTGTGGCACCGAAGGTAAATCAATATTGACGTTGTAATCGATACTTTGATTTGGCGCCACATTGGGAATCACAATCGGCGGTTCAGCAGATGTAAAACCGCTTGTGGGATTGTAGGTATAAACAACGCTTCTGCCACCATAATTAATCGTGACTTGTGTTCCCGCCGGAATACTATTAATGTTGGCCGGTGGAGTTGGTAAAAGAGTAATATTAATAGGCGAAGCCGAAGTATTTTGTACCGTATTTATGAAATCGACACTCGGAGGATCAACCGGCAAAGCTGGGTCAATTCCAGGGGGAATAGGGGCTGATTTATTGGCAAAATCATCATTATTTTGACTCGGCCCCACTACAGCGCTATTACCTTGAGGGCCATTCGCCAGAGCACCCGTAGCAGCGGTAACTGTATAAATTGTTGATTCGCCGCCGGGGCCGATGCCGGTGTTATTGTTGCCAGTATCAATGCCGGTAATAGCAGTGTTGGCGATGCCGTTGGGGATGATCGGGTTGCCGGTGCTATCGACCGGAGGTGGTGTACCATCATCGTTGAAATTAGCAGGGCTTTGGTCGCCCGACTCGTCATAAACAGCTTTGTTGGCAATTCCTGGGGTAGCGCCAAACACTTGTGAGATATTGGCGATAGTTGTGCTGTTGGTGATGGCGGAGGTAATGACAGTAAAACTAAAGCCGGTAACGATGGTACCTTTGGCAATGGTGCCCTCAAAGATAAAGCCAATGCGGGTTACGTTGGCGAGTCCGCTGATCGGTTGGTTGTTGGGGTTGGTGAACCATTGTGCTTGTAAGGCGTTAACGGTGGTGGGATCGTCGCGGGTAAATACCACTTGCCACCCCGCCGGCGGTGTGGGAATGGCGGTGAGGACGGTGCCGGTGGGGATGACATCCGATATTAAAATGCGTGTTACTTGGCTGTTGTTGAGAGTGATCGGGGTGCCGGTGAGATCGGCGGGGATGATGTTTGTGCTGCTACCGGCAGGGGTTTGGTTACGGACTTCGAGAGCAAGGTTATAGGTGAGGCGGTCGTCTGTTGGGTCGGCAGGGTTGCCAACATTACTCGCCGCCAAGGTTTTATATAAGGCCGGCAATGCTTGGGGTGGGGCACCGATGGTGATGCTTTGGCTGGCGCTGGCTTCGCGGCTGCCATTGATGGGGTTGCCGTTAGCTTCGCCGTTGATGCCAGCATCCGGGTTATCAACAGTGAAAATGTCGGTGTCTTCGGGTGTACGCGGTTGATTTTGGCTGTTATTGGGGGTGTTGCCAAGTTTGACGCTGAGACTGTTGCCGTCACTGGCATCGGCGTTTACGGTGACAGGAACGCGGACTCGAATTGAGCCTTGTTGGGGAATAGAGGCGGTGAAGAATTCGGCAGCCGTGATCTCTATCCAGGTTTGGCCGCCGTCGGTACTAATTTGGAGGTTGCCTGTGACAGTGCCGGGGCCGGTGATGTTGGCGGCGTTGGGGATGCGGAAACGGGTGGGATCGTTACCAACGTTGGTTACGGTGAAGTCGAAGTAAAGGAGGTCGCCTGGTTCGACGTCGCTGTTACCGTCTACTTCTGTAATGCCGCTTGGTGTGACGGTGATGCCGGCAACTTCGGCTACGGTGATAAAGACTTTGTTGGAGGTGACGGAGTTGGTTTGGCCGGTGGTTGGATCTTGAAAAGTGCCGGTGGCTTCGTTTTCGATGCGGGTACCGGCGGGGGTGAGTTGGGCTAGGGTGAGTTTTGACATTATTAAAATTGTCAAAGGCAACAAAATGAGGGCAATTAAGCCGTTGCTTGGGTTATTTTTTTTTTCAATTTGTTGGGAATTTTCCTGATGTTGTTGGTTTTGCCAGAAAGGGAGGTTAGCGGGTTTGAAACGAGGCGATAGTTTTTTGTTTTTGGCTTTTTGAGCTTTTTGGGGTGGTTGATTTTCTTTTGTCACTGCCAAATACTCCGAGAAGATAAATTTAGTTATTTTTAGGCAATAAAATTTTGTGTGTTGTTTTGGGAATAAACAACACGTTATAAGAATAAGCTGGTCTAAAAAGAGGATTTTTACGCGCTAGACGTTAACTAATTTTTTGGCAAAAAAGTTTCGTTAGCTACAGAAAATTTTCCTGTAAAAGCAAAAATACTCAAGGGATTATGTAGATGCTTCCTGAAGGTACACGCCGTCGGTGGGGTTGGACAAGTTTGTTTCCAAGCCAGCCGGAGGGAGATCCCCGGTTTCTGCTTTGTTTTGGTTTGCCCGTGTTTTGTATTGCACCCGATACCCATCTGTAGCCAGATATTTTTTTTATCTGAGAAATTGTTTTTATCATTTTTTTACCCCCTTTGTCTAGTAGGGAAACGTTTATTTTTGGGGAGAGTTTTTTTGAGGCTGACAATTTTTGAGGGTGGCCCGTAGGCTTTTGGCGCAGTTCTTGAGTTGCGGTTCTATTCTAGTTGGGGTCTAGGTTTTGGTGTATAAGTTCGTTTGTCTTTTGGTTTGTAACAAGTGCCCACCGGCACCGCCTTGAGATTTTTGGAAAAATTAATTATTCAGAAATTTAAGGTTTTCCTGGCTGGGGAATATTTAAAGATTAAAAAAATGGGAGATTTTTAGCTATAGAGATATTTTTGTTTTTGGGAGTTGGCATATTGATTAAGAAATATCTGCGAATTTGTCTGTTTTTGTGTGTCGGAGAGGCTGGCAATAATCACTGCTAGGGGTTGCTTTTTTGCAGGAATTATGATAATAAGAACCTAAGCTTTTACCGCCTTTTTCTTATAGGGATGTTCAGCAATTTTTCCCCACCCTTACGTTATGGGTAGGGGGGGAGAGGTTAGAGTATGCCAGCCAAAACTAAATGCTTTTAGTATCAGTTTGTTTGGGAAGCTTTCACCCATTTATTGGCAAGAAGAGTTTTTCTGTGTTTTCTCTGCGAAAAAAGGGCAATTCCTGCCAAAGCAAATAAGCCAAAAAGTTGCTGAGGTTCGGGGACGCTTTCTGCTGGGGGTAAGGTGGAGAGGGAACCGTTTTTGAGAAAAACAACAGAATCCATGAGGCCGTCACCGCTATCTTTGAGGTTGATGGTGAGGGTGTTGCGAGCGCTGCGGTTGAGGAGTCCTTGAAAGGTTAGGGTTTTGGTATAGCCGTCCAATTTGGTAAGGGTGTTGGGTGCGGCGGGGTTGTTGATATAGTCTGGGTGATAGGGGCCGGCGGGGTTAGCAACTAGGTTGCTGATGGTGACATCTGAGCCATCGCTGAGTTTGGCGAGGTTGACGCCGTTGAGGAGAAGTTGAAATGAGTCGTTGAAGTCTGGCTCGCCGCCAAACTCGGCAAATTCTTCTGAGCCAAAAACGTATTCAAAGAATAATTCGTTGACTGAGTTGTTGGCATCAAAGCTGATGTTGAGCGAGATGTCATCGCCGGTGGTGCCTTCGATGTCGAAGTCGTTGCTGAGGTCGGTGGCGAAATCAAAACGTTGTCCGTCTTCTGTATTTTGCCCTGCAATGTCGGCCATACTGCCGGTGCTGAGGGCGATGCCTGAGCCTAAACCAAAGGGGTCATTTTCAAAAAGGCCAAAGGCTTCGGGAGAGCCGGTGGTTGAAACTGAGAAGTTGCTCAGGCCGGTGGTGTTGCCCAAAAGCGAGTTAAGTAAGGTAGTGGTGTTGCTGTTTTGGGTCAGGGTAAATGCCTTTACCGGAAGTGTGGTAAGGCTGGTGATCGCTGCAAAGGCTAATAGGGCCGTTGTGCCGGTGATGTATTTCATGGTTCCCTTGCCCCGGTCGGGTCGTAGATGCTGTAATTGTATGCCTATCTTTGGGTTAGCGGAAAAGCGGGTTAGAGGTGTGAAGTTACCTATTTCTACGCTTGCTAAAAAATCAGGCTTGTGTCTAGCTTGCCACAACCGAGTAAAACGGTCTTAACTTTAAGGAAAATTTTTACAAACTTTAATAAAATTTAAAGAAATTGCACGGTCGAGCCCGTGTTTTCCGCAGGAGATGATGAGAATTATGTTTTGTCGGGCTTGAAAACGAGTGTATATACGGTTTTTTATGATTAGGGAACAGAAAAACCCGGTCTCCCATCAAGAAACCGGGTTTTTAGAATTGCTTTGTTTACTTCATGTAGCAGAAAAGCGCTATAGCTATAACCACAAAAGGCCAAGCCTTGCTCTGTGTTGATTTAGGCGCGAAATTTATTGAATTTGTGTAGTTTTTAGGGAAAAAAGAGGCCGGTTAAGGTTCGATGGGGGTGTCGGGAATAACTTCAGGCTCAGGATTTGCCCGAACTCGGCGGATCGGTAAATTGGCGATGAGGGCGGTAGCTCGCTGATTGCTTTCGAGGGAAAATTCTAAGGCTTCGGTATCGATTTCGACATAGCGGGAAACGACTTCTAGGATTTCTTTCTGCATGGACTGTACCATCTCTGGAGAGAGGGCGGCGCGGTCATGGGCAATCACCAATTTGAGGCGACGCTTGACTTCTTCACGACTGGTATCAGTGCCGGCGCGAAATAAAATTCTGTCCAGAAGTTCGCTGAGCATGGCGTTTAGGGGTATCGAATAGAAAGCGATTAGTTTTTAGAGAAAAGTTTACGGAACCAGGAAAAAAAGCCATCTTGTTGTCCATTGAGGTCAAGAAATTCGATTTTTTGACCTTCTAACCGGCGGGCAATATGATCGAAGGCGGTACCAGCGAGGGAGGTGGTTTCGCTTAAAACTAAGGGTTCTCCCCGGTTGGTGGAAACGATAACTTTTTCATCATCGGGAA
Organism: Ancylothrix sp. D3o; assembly: GCF_025370775.1. Classification (NCBI taxonomy): domain Bacteria; kingdom Bacillati; phylum Cyanobacteriota; class Cyanophyceae; order Oscillatoriales; family Microcoleaceae; genus Ancylothrix; species Ancylothrix sp. D3o. Next base: position 129,945 of record NZ_JAMXEX010000009.1, read on the forward strand.
TGACTCCGATGAGGGGAATTGCTAAAATTTCTTGGACATCTTGTACTGACATCATATCGTTGGCTTGTACCATTGCAGGTCTAAGCCGGTTGACAATCAATCTGATGCGTTTGATGCCGTTGGCTTCGAGTAAGCCTACTACGCGGTCAGCATCTCGCACAGAGGCAATTTCTGGGGTGCTGACGATCAGGGCTTCTTTTGCACCGGCGATAGCGTTTTGAAAGCCTTGTTCGATGCCGGCGGGACTGTCAATCAGGATATAGTCATACTTTGTTGCCAGTTCGCTGACCAAGGTGTTCATTTGGTCGGGGCTGACGACATCTTTCATGCGGTTTTGGGCTGCCGGTAATAAGACTAAACGGGGTTGGCGTTTGTCTTTAACTAAGGCTTGTTCAAGCCGACATTCTCCGGCTAAAACTTCGACGGCGGTGTACACGATGCGGTTTTCTAAACCTAATAGTAAGTCGAGGTTTCTTAGTCCGAAATCTGCATCGACTACAGCCACCTGGCGACCTAGTTTTGCTAGAGCCATTCCCAGATTAGCGGTACAGGTGGTTTTGCCCACCCCTCCTTTACCAGACGTGATGACGATTATGCGACTCATGTACTGTAGAACTTACGAACTGACTGGTTATTAAGACAGATTTGGCTTTGACGCTCAACCAGATCGCCTGTGTTTTGTTTTCCGCTTTGACTTGGGTTTGTCCCGGTTGATTCGGGTCTACCGGCAGAGGATTAAATTTACCACAGTCTGAGCGTGGCAAGTGTAGTTTGCTGTAATTTATTTGGATTTTTCGCTGCTGGACTCACGGTAAAAGCCGGCGGCTGGGGTGATGCGAATTCCGCCGGCACTGATGTGGGCGACTTCGGGATAGTATTGGCTGGGCGGTTCTGGGGCGCGTGCTACGATGTCGGCGATGCGTATTTGGGTGGGTTCCATTTCCAAAGCCATGATGATGCAGTCGGTTTTGCCACCGGCCCCTGCATGGACAACTCCGCGCAGTTTTCCCCAGATCAAAATGTCTCCGTCGGCGATGATGCTTCCGCCTGGGTTGACGTCTCCCATGACTATGACGGTGCCGGGGTGTCTTATTTCTGTACCGGAACGAATGGTTGTTTCGAGGTATAGGGGGTCGGCGAAGGCGCGGGTTTTTGTTTGGTTGAGGGGGGGTGCGCTTGAGAGTTGTTCGACGCTGTAACCGCTACCGGCGGCGGTGATGGCGGTTTGCCGTCTACTGGTGTAGACTCGCACGAGTTGCAGTTTAATGTCGCTGAGGGCGTCTGCGATGGCTTGCAGTTGTCTGCTATCTAGGAGCCGGTTATTAGCTTTAAGATAGACTTCGGTGTTCGGTTGCCAAAATCTCTCTCCGGCGTTGAGGCGTTGTTTGATTTGTTGCCAGAGGTCATTCCAGTTTGTGGCACCAGGGTTTTGAGGGCCGGTGGTATCTGCTTCTCTCGGTAAGATGATGTAAAGTTTTCCGTCTTCGCTTTTGAGTAAGACTTGCTGGTTTCGGTCGGTTTCGGTTGAGGGTTCGGCTAAGGTTTCGGTTGAGGGTTCGGCTAAGGTTTCGGTTGAGGGTTCGGCTAAGGTTTCGGTTGAGGGTTCGGCTAAGGCTTCGGGTTCTGTTGGGATGGGGGATGGCGTGGTTTCTGACATCATGCTGCTGATCGATGGGGAAAGGTTCAATGTTTGATTTTATGGCATTTCAAGTTAACGTCCTGGTTTCCCCGTCTCACTATTTATTGTACTTGGGGCGCTTTTTGGCAGACTCCCATTCCGCCTCGCGGTTGAATTGAGGGGCCGTAAATGGCTGCTTGTTGGGCGTTTGGGTTTCTGACTACGGTGTTGTTTAAGTTGGTTTGGATCAGGTTTGTGGTTGCGTCTATGCTGCTGTCTCTGAGGACGGTGTAACTTAGGTTGGCGTTTGTGAGAATGGCGCCGTCTAGTTTGACACGGTAAAGGGTATTGCGGCTGAGGTCTGCGCCGGTGAGGTTGGCGTCTTTGAGGTTGACGTCAATAAAGGCATTTGTCCGCAGACAGCTATTATTTAATGTGGCTCCAATCATGGAAGCGCCGGTGAGGTTGGCGTCGGTGAGGTCAGCGCCAGAGAGGTCGGCTCCGTTTAAGTTTGCATCTCTTAAATTAACACCTCTGAGGATGGCTCCTCGGAGTTTGGCGTTTTTGAGGTTTGCGCCCATCAGGTTGCTACCACGAAAGTCTACGCCGTCTAACATGGCGTTTTCTAAGGAGGCTTCGAGGAGTTGGGAGTTGGTCATGTCTCTGGTCAAAAGTTGCAGGTTGTTTAAAACACACCTCACACATCTTTTGGTGGTGAGAAGTTGACCGACGACTTCGTTATCTAGGGCTGCAAGGGGTGGGGTGAGGCTGAGGATTGTTAGAAAAGTTGCTAGGGCTAGATGTTTGGATTTCATAATGTTTTTTTTAGGCTTAAGTTTTGTGGGTAAATTGGCATTTTTTTGAGTTTCTGTCTGCTTTGTTTTTAAGAGAAATTGCTGATTTTGTCAAGGGGCAAACCAGATATTTTTTGTCAGAAAATACCAAAGTTGAGGAAAGGGCCGGTGTCGGGGAGGCCGGCCTGGTTGTTGCTGGAATGTTTGCTGTTGATGGGCTAATAATTAATTAACTTTTGAGGCGTTGATAGGCTGTGGCAAGGGCGTTTTCATCTCCGACGTTTCCAGGAAATAATACCACCGGCAAGTCTGGGAAAAGGGGATGTTCGGCGCTTGTTTTAACCATTGAAACTCCTGCTAATATTTGACCTAGTAAGCGGGCGGCGGTTAGGGAGAGGCCGGTGCTTAAAACGTCGTTGGAGGTGATACCGCCTTTGCTGATTAAAAAGCCGATATCTTTGGGCAGTCCGCGTACTATATCCATCAGTAAGGCGGAGACATCAGTGCCAAATTTTAGCCTGGTTTCTACGTCGTCAAAGGTTAGTTCTTGACGGCTTGTGTAGATGACTGGTGTTTGGCCGGTGTTATGGAGGTTGTGGATTTTTTCGAGAGTTTGATTGAGGAGTTCTTGGCGTTGAGTGGGGGAGTCTTGGAGTAAGAGAGAAACGTCTATTTCGATGCCGGTAATTCCTGGTTGTTTGAGTAGTTGTTCTAGTTGTTGAGTGGTTTTTTTGACGTGGGAACCAACAATAACAGCACCAGGTTTTTGTTTACGGACATATTGTGCCATGTTTTCGGGTGCCACCGGCTGCGGGCCGAGGTTAGCCAGGGAAGTTAAAATGCTGGCGGCGCTGCGAAATAAATAGCGTTTTCCTTGGCCGGCGGCGGTTAAAATATCGGTGGCAAATTTGTCGAGGTCAGTTTGAGTTTCGCCATCAACACAGCAGCAAGTATTGCCGGTTAATTTTAATAAGCGTTCCAGAGAATTTTGACGAATATCTGATAGTAAAAAGCGTTCAACTTCGCCGGCTTTAATTTGACCTTGGGTTTTTTCTTCTACATAGTCGGGTAGGTAGCTGTGATGATAGCTGAAAACGGAATCTTTGGCGAATTCTGTTTCGGCGACGGGGGTGGGTTTGTTGTTAATTATCAGGTAATGGATGCTGTCGCGGGTGATGCGCCCTCCTTCAAAAAAGGCGGGGATGAGAAAGTGGGCGTCAAAGGGGCCAAGTTCTTCGGCGATGACGGTTGTTTCGATGGGGTAGTGTCCGCGTAGGGTGGAGTCGGAACGGCTGACGATCAGGAAGTCTTGGATGTTTTCTTGGGCGATGGCTGTTTTGAGGTTGTGACAGACTTCGCGGGTGATGTTGCTGGCTTCTTCCGGGGTGAGTGCGCGGGTGTTGGTGAGGATGAAGAAAATGGGCGACTCATCGCGTAAACCAAGCCGTAGGGTGTCGATATCCCAGCGGGTGAGGAGGAGACAACTGTGGACGGTTTGGGAGCCGGTGGGGTCGTCGTCAAGTACGATGATTTTGGGTGTGCTGGTCATTTTGGCTGTTTAGATTTTTTGCGTTTGGTTTGAGTATCCTATTTATGGGGCATTTGAGTATATAGATTTTTTAATTAATTTGAAAAAATTGCGGCGCGCAAAAGCGGATTTTTTAAAGAAAGGCGGCTTGTCTGGTGTTCGTTGTTCAAATCAGTTAAAATTGCTATGAGGTTGATAATTTTCGCTTATTTGTTTTGAATTACCTAAAAAAATGCTTAAAAATCGCCGGCCTGATATTGGTTTTATTCCTACCGAACCTGAAATGATTCAGGCGGCTTTTGCTTTGGCAAATATTACCCCCAGTGATGTTATTTATGATTTAGGTTGTGGGGATGGAAGAGTTGCAATTTCCGCAGCGTTACAGTTTGGCACTCAGGCGGTGGGAATTGATATCGATCCCCAACGAATTAAAGAAGCTCAGGAAAATGCTTTGCAGGCGAAAGTTAGCAATTTGGTGGAGTTTCGTTTAGATGATTTATTTACCTGCAATTTTTCAGAAGCTACGGTGGTTTTTTTATATCTTTTGCCGCATCTAAATTTAAAATTAAAACCGCAATTATTACAACAACTAAAGCCTAATTCTCGGATTGTTTCGCGGGATTTTGATATGGGTGATTGGTTGCCTGAAAAATCGATTATGATTGCAACGGCTGAAGAAGAATGTAGGCTTTATTTGTGGCATATTCCGGGTAATTTGTCAACCGGCCATTAGGCAAAGATGACAGGGGAAAATCGATTATTGCGAGTGGCGCAGGGGAGACGGCTGCGCCACTGTCAAGAAACGTAAATCACCGGCCTTTAATAAAATCCTCAAAATCTGGCACTTTCACCCAAGTTCCAGTTGCATGAGATTCTTGGGTTAAATCCATCAACAACTGCGAATAAACGCCCTCATATAACCCCGAAACCGGCTGTTTTCCTTCATCTATTGCATTTACCCATTGCTCAATTACTCGGATAATTGGGGCAATTCTGCCATCTGGAAAAACACAGGGAAATTCTAAATTTTCGGGAGTTTTTATTTCGGCTAAAGCTTGACCTTTCTGAGAACCCCAAACCCGAAACCCATGTACATAATCTTGCTGATTATCACTTCCTAAAACCAGGGTTCCTTTATCTCCATAAACTTCTATCCAATGTCCTCTTCCTTGATATGTAACTGAACTTAAACACACTTGACAAGGTGTACCATCTGCTAATTCCACCATCAAAGTGCAAGTATCATCTGCATCCACCGGCTTTAATTTTCCTCCCTCATTTGGATCTGGACGGGCAGGAATTGCTGTACTTAATAATGCACAAAGCCGGCCCACCGGCCCAAATAACCAGCGGATATAATCAAAAGCATGAGAACCTGTGGCGCCTAAAACTCCACCGCCTTTTTCTTTTTGAGCATACCAATTCCAAGACCGGCTTTCATCTGCTCGACTTGACACCATCCAATCAATTTTAATTAACCGTTTTTTGCCTACATATCCCTGTGATAATAACTCAGCAAAATGTAGCCATTGCGGTACAAATCGAAACTCAAAATCCATTGCAGCAATTACGCCTTTAGCTTTGGCTCTTTTGTAGAGTTCCCGTGCTTCATTGGCTGTTAAAGTTGTGGGTTTTTCTAGGAGTAAATGTTTGCCGGCTTCGATGACTTTTTTCGCCATTTCATAATGCAAAAATGGCGGTGTGGAAATGCTAACGGCGTTAACTTCTGGCAAATTAACAATTGCTTCAATGCTATCGCAGGCGTGGGGGATGTTATTCGTGGCTGCGATAGTTTTTGCTTTTTCTAAATTGCGGTTATAAATTGCTAGAACTTGGGTGCGGGGATGTTCTTGAAAAGCCGGCAGGTGGACTTTTTGACCGAAGCCGGTGCCAACAATTGCGACGCCTATTGTATTGGTCATAATTGGGTATTGGTGATGGGATTAATTGATTGCATTGGAGATTTTTTAGTTTTTAGAAGGGGCATTTTTTTCTACCCATTCTATGACTTGAACTCCTAAACGAGTATTGCTAAATCTGTCAATTTCGCGGATGCCGGTGGGGCTAGTTACATTCACTTCTGTGAGGTAGCCGCCGATGACATCTAAACCGACAAAATATAAGCCATCTTCGCGGAGTTTCGGGGCAACTTCGGCACAAATTTGATACTCTCTTTCGGTGATTTCTGTTGCCGCAACTCGACCACCTACTGCCATATTGCCGCGAAATTCGCTGCCGGTGGGAATGCGATTAATGGCACCGAGGGGTTGTCCGTCTAGCAAAATAATGCGTTTATCTCCTTCTTTGGCTGCCGGTAAATATTCTTGTACCATCACCGGCACTAAACTATTTTGGGTGCTAATTTCGATGATGGAGTTAAAGTTTGGATCGCCGTCTTGTAAAAATAAAATTCCCTCGCCGGCTTTTCCTCCCAAGGGTTTTAAAACGGCTTTTCCTTTGGCTTCTAAAAAGTGCCGAATTACTGTTTTACTGTGACTAACAATGGTTTCAGGGATGACATTTTTAAACTGTAAAGCATACATTTTTTCATTGGCGGCCCGCAGTCCTTGGGGGGCATTCATCACCAAAGTTTTTGTCGGATCAATATAATCTAAAATGTAGGTTGAATAAAGATAAGGAACATTCACCGGCGGGTCTTTTCGCATAAAAATTGCATCCATTTCTTCTAGGAAAAATGGCTGACGTTCGCCAATTTCATACCAGTTTGGAATTCTAAGCCAGCCTTGTTCGCCTAGTTCTAAAGGAGTTAATTTAACGCTTTGTAATGTTGCTTGTGCTTTGCCTTCCACTACGCTTAAATGCTGGGGTTGGCAGATTAAAACTTCGTGACCTAATTGTTGGGCTGCTTCCATCATTGCTACGGTGCTATCATGGCCCGGATCAAGGCTCTCAATTGGGTCAAGAATAAAGGCAAATTTCACAGCAACTCTCCCAAATTAGATTTTAGATTTTAGATTTTACTATTTTTTGGTTCCGAAATATCACGGAGCGGGAAATTGAATTTGAGTTTTTAGATCGGGTTATTTTAGTTTTTTTTACCGGCTTCTAGGAAGGGAAAAACCCCTTCCCATTGGTGTTTGCTGTTAGGCAAGCAGAGGGTCAAGCTTACCGGCAGCCTCTAGGGCGTGAATATCATCACAACCGCCGATGTGTTGGTCGTTGATAAAAATTTGGGGAACAGACCGGCGGCCATTGGCGCGGACGGCCATTTTGGCGCGGGCCGGTTCATCACCATCAATGCTGTATTCTGTAAACTCTACGCCCTTGGTTTTGAGCAAATTTTTGGCCCTAATGCAAAACGGGCAAGTTTGCCAGGTATAAATTTCTACTGTAGCGGCCATTGTTTTCTCCTACATTAAGTTTTATAACTTTAATTTTAAACTCTAGGGCAGAAAGTAATTTGTAAAAATGCGAAAAACCCGGTCTATGCTAGAAACCGGGTTTGTTTTTTTTAGAAGCCATCAAGAATTTAAGGGGCCGATGAGTTGGGTTGAAACCGGCGACGACTGAGCATAAGCATACCCACCAGTAAAACTGCCCCCACTGTGGCCGGTTCAGGAATTGCCTGTTTTTGTTGAGTTGGAATTTTAAACTCTCCGGCCCCGCTTGCACCCACATAACCTTCGCCATTAATATTTTCGTAGCGAACACCAAAATTACTCAAAGCAAACTGCTTAACCGCACCCGTAAAAGCCACTGTTGCTGTAAAAGTTGCTTGGTTACTTAGCCTGGTTCTGGAATCATTATCTACGCCATTAGCGGTGTTAGCATTACAGGCATTGGCATCAGTAAAACAAACATCGACAGCGCCAACATTAGGCATTTGGCCGCTGAAGTCTCTTCTAAAAATTTGCCCTTGAGAACGAGTAGTGCCGCTGGGGTTGCCACCAGCGTTGCCAACTCCAACCAAGTCAAGTTTATTGCCTTGCCAATCTGTCAGATTAAATCCCAGGGCGGTCGTTCTTGATAAAATGTTACCGCTGGAATTGTTAAGCATGGTGATTTCAAAGTTTGCCTCAGTTGTGTCAGCCAAGGTTGTCAAACCCAGAAACTTAAAGGTTGCTTCCGAAGAAAGACCTTGAACTTGGTTTTCCCCTACTTTGCCGTCAAACGTTGCTTTAAACGTCTGACCGACGTCGGTAGCATCCACTCGAACGCGACTGCCGTTAAAGTTAAAGGCTGACGCGGGGGTAGAAGCAGCCAAGGCCCAAATTCCCGCTGTTGCGAGTACAGCAGAAGCAAGGGTGAGTTGTAAGGATGACCTAAACATTGTTTTGAACCGTTGACTACTGATAGAGCGTTTGGATGGACAAATGGGATGCACAGGAACCGCTGAGGGTCTTTGTAGCGTGGGAGCCACACTTTGTATAACCCGGCAGAGAGAACGTGAAATCGCAAAAAGCCACCAACATGGGGTGAGGGTCTTACCCCTTCTCTACTTTACTTTTTCCGTTCGCTTGCTGTCTATAGCTTCCTCAAAGCTTTTTGAAATCTTCATAAAGTTGGCTGAATTTATTAAGGGTGGGTGTCAGTACCTTGGTTGTTGGGGTGTGGACGTTGGCATCAGGGGGGTGATTTTATACCATGCGCTGATTTGAGTTTAGAGGGCGATAAGTGCTTTGACCACAAGGGTTTCAAGACTTATGTTTCTAGCTTTTTTTTGGAGAATGGTATCAAGGATGACCATTGATGCAAGGGGGCGGTGTGGTGGCTAAACTGCTCCAAGTTCTTAATACATACATTAAAAGATTTGTAACGAAAAAGAATCCCGCCCCAGAAAGATTTTTCACCGGCCCTTGTCTGAAGGAATATTTAATTCTTTTGACAGAAGAAACTCCCAACTGATCACCCATCAACCTGAGAAAATTTCTTTAGCCACCGGAGACGGCGAAGTGGATCAACTGACCTAAACGCAGGCGTAAAGTTTCCAATCCAAGGGCGTTAGAGGCAGAAATAAACACAGCATTGGGAAATTCTTCGCGTGCTACCGCTAAAGTTTCTCCGTCTACTTGATCAATTTTATTAAATGCCACCAAAGCCGGCCCTGGAGCCAGGGGCATTTCTGACAAAATTGTCATTACTGAACGAATTTGACTTTGCCAAGCGGGGTGGGATAAATCTACCAAATGTAGTAGAGCATCTGCTTCTGTGACTTCTTCTAAAGTTGCCCGAAAAGCATCTACTAAAGCAGGGGGTAATTCGTGAATAAATCCGACTGTATCTGTTAATACAATTGAGTGAGGTTCGCCGGTGTTTGCATCAGGAATGGTCAACCGGCGGCTGGTGGGGTCAAGGGTGGCAAACAATTGATCTGCTGTATAAACCGCAGAATTAGTGAGAGCATTTAACAGCGTTGATTTGCCGGCGTTTGTATAACCGACAATAGCAATGGAAGCCACTTCTTGATGTTGCCGGCGGTTGCGAAGACGCGACCGGTGGGCCTGTAACTGATTAACTTCTTCTTGCAGACGAGCAATGCGTTTAGCAATAGCACGGCGTTCTGTTTCTAGTTTTGTTTCCCCCGGCCCTCTGGTACCAATACCGCCACCGAGACGAGACATGGCTTGACCTCTGCCGGTGAGCCTGGGCAACATATATTCAAGTTGGGCTAATTCAACTTGTAATTTCCCAGCCCCACTGCCGGCGCGTTGAGCAAAAATATCTAAAATTACCTCAGTCCGGTCTACAACTCGAATGCCAATTTGGGTTTCTAAATTGCGGACTTGGGCCGGTGATAAATCGCGGTCAAAAACAATTAAATTCGCGCCAACTGTTTGCGCCGCCAGGGCAATTTCTTGGACTTTTCCTTCGCCGACAACGGTTTGAGGATGAGGATGTGATCGGCGCTGCTGCATGGTTTGTAAAACAATTCCACCGGCGGTATCAACTAACCTCGCCACCTCTGCTAAACCATCCTCAAATTGTTGACGACTTGTATGGTCAGTCATTACTCCTACTAACAAAACACGGTCTTGATCGGCGCTGACTTGTTGAGCAACAAATTCGCGCTCAAATTCTGCTTCTAAGGAATCGACTAATTCTAAAAAATCTTGATTGGCAATGCTCTCTAAACTTTGTTCTGCTGAAACAAATGTATTTTTAATTGCATTATCAGCAGCGCCATTTTCGGCCTCGTCTGAGAGAGGGATTAGATGGGCAAGATAGGTTTCTTTAATGTAGCCGGTGGCGCCACCGCCGCGTCTTTCAAAACCGGCCCCAGTGAGTGTCAGCCATACTAAGGCATCGAGTCTCTGTAGCGCCATTGAAGTGAGAGCAGCTTCGCCGGGAGGTTCTGATTTCAGGTGGGTGGCAATACAGCGAATGCCGCTTAGCCGGCCTGCACCATAACGGGGTAACTCCAGAGGGGGAATTTGGGTTTGACGGGGTGTACCAACGCCAACGCGGATCACTTGTCCGCGCCGGTTAATGTAAATACAAACCGGCTCGTCAATTTCTGTGCTGATGGCGGCGAGTCTTTGGGCAAATTCGGTTGTTGTAATTTGATCTCCTGGGAGGCGCTGGTGATAGAGGCGTTCTAGTTGTTTGAGTTGGCTGGCTTTGAGTCCTTGTAAGTTTCCGTAGATAGTTTCGATAGAGCTTTTGACCAGGTTGCTGGCCCCTCCAATAACGACCTTTATGGTTATCTTATCTTGCTGACCTAGAAAGTGTCATATTCCTTTAGGGTTCAAGAAGGTTTTGGTTGTTTTTGAGGGGCTTCTTGAGGCGCTGGGTTTTGGGCTTTAGGACTTTTTCTTGAGAGAAAATAAAATTTCTACCTGAGATGTTGTTTTGTCTGGCCAGTTAGCGGTGGCGCCAATTCCTTTGAGGGAGTTTAAGATAGCGCTTGTTTCTGGCGGAAGGGGGGCGCCGGCGGTTTGGGTGAGGTTATTTACGACTGTTGAAGTTTTTTCCATGTCCATGTAAAAGTATCCTTGATTGGGTTTGGGTAGAGTGCCGGTGGTGGTTTTAAAGGTTTGGCTTGTTTGTAGAGAATTACCGCCAGACATCAAGGTATCTGCTAAGGGGCCAAGGGTGAGAAATACTGATTTATCATTTAACCAACCTTGAGTTAAAACTGTGCCTTGAGGGATTGTCCATTCGGTAATTTCTTGGCCGTTGAGTTTTCTTTGACTGCTGCTAAGAAAGGGGACGTTTTGCCGCAGAATTGTTTGCAATTTGTTGAGACTGGCTTCGGCAGCTTGGCGGTTACTGGTTTCTAAAATTAAGGCACTGCCAAAGCCAAATTGTGATAATATTCCTTGGTTTGAGGCAATAAAACCAAAGGCAAATTCTCCATCTATCCAGTTAAAAACTTCTTTGTCGGCATCGAGGTTTACAGTATTTTTTAAGCTTTCTCTTAGGCCATCTAAAGATTCTTTAATTTCGGGAGTGGTTTGAGATTCTTGCACGAGGTCACTCCAATATTTATTAAGCCCTGAACCTGTAATTACGGCGAAGGTTTGGGGGGGAAATTGGTTGATGATTTTTCCGGGGCTGGGCTTAAATTCGTTTTTGACGGTTTGGGGGTTAAAGAGGGCGTTGGCTTTGAAACGTAAGCCTTCTGAGTCGCTGCCAATTCCGCCTACAACTGCTTTTACTTGTTCGAGTTGTTTGAGGGCTAGGGGGGAAACTTTGGGGGCGTCGGGTTGGTTGAGATAATATTGTTTGATTAATTGGCTATAGTCGGTTAGGTAAAATTGGGCTATGGGGTTTGCTAAACCGGCACCTTTTGCTAATAGTGGGGCGGCTGTTGTGTTCTTGGCAAAGGAGGGTTTTCCTTTGAAGGTGTCGATGGCGCTGAGGAGGGTTTTTTCTTGAAATGCTATTAGTAAATGTTCGCCAACAACGGCGGTATTGTAAGTGCTACCGGCTTTTTCTGTGATATTTGTGTAGGTGATGTTTTGATGTTGTTTTTCTTGGAGGGTGGCTTGGTTTTGTGTTTTTAGCCGGTTGGCAAAGTTTAGGGCGGCTACTTTATTTTTAATGCCAATTATAAGTAATAAGTTTGGTTCTGTGGTTTGGGTTGGTTGGGGCATGAGGGCAAACATTATTCCTCCCATCCAAGGTTTGATGTCTTTTTCAAAGTTAATGTTACTGTCGGTTAAGATTTGGGTTTGGAGGTTTTGTAGGATGCCGGCGGCTATTTGTTGGGCTTGTGGTGTGCCAAATTGTTGTAGTTTTGCCCAGGTTTGGTTGTCGGTGCTAATGAAGCCGGCCATTAGGGCTTCTTGGGGCACTAGGTTGGCGCTTTCTAAGGGGGTTGTTTGTTTGTCTAGGTTTTGTTTGATGTACAGGTAGGCTGCTACTGTGCCGGCTAGAAGTGCGGCGGTTGCGGCGGCGATGATTAGGGGTCTTTTTTGTTCGGGCATTTTGGTTTTTTTGTGGTGGTCTTTTATTACATTCAGTGGTGCTTGTCCATTTTCCTATGATAAGGATTATTTTTTTATGTGGTTTGGGTTTTGTATAGGGGGAATATAAAATAAACCGCAGATGTTAGGCAGGCAAGATGCCCGCCCCACAGATGTTTTTTGGGCGTCTTGTATACGGTTTTGTGAGGTGTGGTGCTGGAGGGGTGCAAGGTTTGGCCGGTTCGCGCTATTCTGGTAAAATAACGAATTCTGTTAAATGTTTAAGTAATTTGGCTTTATTCGAGTTTATTGTAGGCGGGTAAGTTTCTCATGTTGCAGTCATACTTTGATGTTGAGTCTAATGGTCACAAGTCTTTTGAGTTACCGGGTGCTCGTCCGCATTATAACCCTGACCGGCCCGGACAGGTTGAGCATATTTTTTTAGATTTGATTTTGAATATTCCTGAGAAAAGTTTTGAGGGAGTTTGCAGTATTCGTTTGAAGCCGGTGCGAAGTGGTATTGATTTTTTGACTTTGGATGCGGTGAATTTGCAGATAAATTCGGTAAAGTTGGCTGGTGATGAACAACAGTTTGATTATGATGGGGAAAAGTTAGAAATTAAGTTATCTTCGTCTACGGTGGCGGGGGATTCTATTACTTTGGATATTGTTTATGGGGTAGAAAATCCTCAGCGCGGTCTTTATTTTGTTGGCCCTACTAAGCATTACCCGGATAAGCCGGTGCAGGTTTGGACTCAGGGTGAGGATGAGGATTCTCGTTTCTGGTTTCCTTGTTTTGATTATCCAGGTCAGTTGGCTACTTCGGAAATTCGGGTGCGGGTTCCTAAGCAGTTTTTGGCTATTTCTAATGGGGAGTTGATTTCTTGTGAGGAGGCCGGTGCGGATAAAATTTATCACTGGTTACAGAAAGAAGTTCACCCTACTTATTTGATGACTCTGGCGGTGGGTGATTTTGCGGAGTTTTCTGATAGTTGGAATGGTAAGCCGGTTACTTATTATGTGGAGAAACGGCGGGCTGATGATGCTTTGCGGAGTATGGGCAAAACTCCGCAGATGATTGAGTATTTTAGTAAAATTTTCGGTTATCCTTATCCTTTCCCGAAATACGCGCAAGTTTGTGTGGATGATTTTATTTTTGGGGGGATGGAAAATACTTCTACAACTTTGTTGACTGACCGTTGTTTGTTAGATGAAAGGGCGGCTTTAGATAATCGTTCTACGGAAAGTTTGGTGGCGCATGAATTGGCGCATCAATGGTTTGGGGATTTGGTGGTGATTAAGCATTGGTCTCATGCTTGGATTAAGGAGGGTATGGCTTCTTATTCTGAGGTTTTGTGGACTGATGTTGAGTATGGGGCTCAGGAGGCGGCTTATTACCGGCTTAAGGAAGCTCGCAATTATTTGGCAGAAGATAGTGGCCGGTATCGGCGCCCAATTGTGACTCATGTTTACCGCGAAGCGATTGAGTTATATGACCGGCATTTGTATGAAAAAGGTGCTTGTGTTTATCACATGATCCGGGCTGAATTGGGCGATGAGTTGTTTTTTAAGGCGATGCAAACTTTCGTCCAAGATAATGCTCATGCAACGGTGGAAACGGTGGATTTGTTGCGGGCTATTGAAAAGGCTTCGGGACGCAATTTGCTGTTTTTGTTTGACCAGTTTGTTTATCGCGGTGGTCATCCTGATTATAAGGTGGCTTATGCTTGGGATGGGGATAGTAAATTGGCGAAAGTTACTGTTACTCAAACTCAGGCAAAGGATGGTAATAGTAAGGATTTGTTTGATTTAAAGCTTCCGATTGGTTTTGGTTATGTTGAAGAAAAATCGGAAAAGGTGAGTTTGAAAACGTTTACGGTGCGGGTGCATGAACGGGAACAAAGTTTTTATTTTCCGTTGGCAGATAAGCCGCAGTTTATTAGTTTTGATGCGGGGAATAATTTGTTAAAAACTGTGGCGCTGGAGTATCCGGTGCCGGAGTTGAAGGCTCAGTTAAAGTATGATTCTGATCCGCTTTCTCGAATTTTTGCGGCGGAAGCTTTGGCAAAAAAAGGTGGTTTGGAGGCGGTGAAGGCTTTGTCTAAGGCTCTGCAAAATGATGGTTTTTGGGGTGTGCGTGCAGAGGTGGCTAAGCTGTTAGGTGAAATTAAGTTGGATCAGGCTTTTGATGCTTTGATAAAGGGGTTAAAGGATAAGAGTGCTGATGTGCGTTTTGCTGTGGTGGAGGCTTTGGCTACTATTAAGACGCATGAGAGTTATAAGGCTTTGAAACCTTTGGTGGATGAGGGGGATGCTAGTTATTATGTGGAGGCTGCTGCTTGTCGTGCGATTGGGGGAATTGCTGGGGCTAAGTTGAAGGAGAAGCCGAAGGAAGAAAAGGTTTTGAAGTTGTTAAAATGGGTGCTGGAAAATCGGGCCGGTTGGAATGAGATTGTGCGGGCCGGTGCGATGGGGGGTTTGAGTCAAATGAAAACGTCGGAGGAGGCGTTGGATTTGATTTTAAATTATACGGATTTGGGTGTTCCGCAGCCTCTACGTTTGGCGGCGATTCGTGCTTTGGGGGCGATTTCTACTGGGCAGGATGCTGTTAATTTGCAGCGCATTTTGGAGCGTTTAAGTGTGTTGGCGCGGGAGTCGTTTTTCTTAACTCAGGTTTCGGTGGTTGTGGCACTTGGGCAAATGGAAACGATTAAGGCTATCGGAATTTTGCAGTTTTTGGCGGATCAAACGGCTGATGGTCGAGTGCAGCGGATTGCTGAGGAGGCGATTGCTAAGGTGCAAAAAAATGCCGGTGCTGATAAGGCGGTCAAGCAGTTACGCGAGGAGGTGGATGAGCTTAAGAAGGAAAATCAGGAGTTAAAGAGCCGGTTGGAGTCTTTGGAGGCGAAGGCGGCTAAGTAATAGATATCTCCAAAAAAGCTTATTAAAGGCAGGCATCCTGCCTGCCCCACATAGGTTTTTGGAAATGTTTAATGATGTAGGGTGGGCTATGTTTACCTTTTTAGAGGCCGGTGGGCATAATTAGGATTATGAATTTAAAAAATTGGGTTTCATATATTTTTCCTGTTGCGGAATCTGAGATTTATTTTGATTTAAAACCTCGTCTGGTTTCCCGCAGTTTGTCCTACAAGTTAAAGACGGGTGAAATTGAGTTGCGGGAGGGTTTTCGGGGTTGGTCTAAAAAGCGTTTTACGGGCTTTTTTTCTAGCAATGTTTTTGAGTTAACCGGCCCGTTTGGTCATAAGGAGTGGACTTTGATTACGCGGGGAACGATTGAGAGTCGTGGGGAGGGGACGGTGATTAATTTATCGTTTCGGTTGATTACAGTTCAGCTTGTTGGTGTTTTGGGGATGTTGGTTTTTTATTTTTATTTTGGCTATTATTATGTTGGATTTGGGGAGTTTTGGCAGATTTTAGCGGCTCAGGTTTTGTTTATTTATACGGTGATGATTTGTGTTTTCCATTATCAAATTTCGCGGATAAAAAATTGGTTAAAAGTTTGGGTAAGTGAGGGTTTGTAGGTTTGGTTGAGGGTGTTTAGGGGCTGTAACCGGCATCTTTGAGGAATTTTTCGAGGCGGGTAAAATATTGTTGCCGGTCACTGAAATTATATAGTTCTCTAATGCGTTTCCAGCCGTCTGCTTGTTGATTGAGGAGGTATTTGTTGGCTAAATAGGCGGCGAAGACGGATTGAATTTGCGGCAGGTTAGGGTTAGGTTGTCGGCGCAGTTCGGTGTTATAAAATTGCCAAAATTGATAGGCGTCGTTATAGACAATTTTGGGATAGTTGCGGGTGACATCTAGCATTTTGCCGTTGCGGTATTGCCAAATTTGGATGGGACGAAATGAACCGGCATAACCGGCAAATTCTCCAGAAAATCTGTCATCTCTGGCAATAAATTCTTGGGTGCCATTTTCGTCGATATCTTCTAATTTGCCGGCGCTAGGAAAGTTACCCCAATCAACTTGTAGCCGGTTGTAGCTATCGTTTGCTGGATTATAGGTATAAATCAATGTGTAGGAACAACAATGAGCACCACGAGTGCTAAGAGAAAGGGCAATTTCTCGATAATTATCTTGATCTAAATCAATAACTTTGGGTTCTGAGACTCCTAAAAATTGGGTAATTTCTTCGACAGCGTTTGTTTTTGGATCAATTTGTTTAACGACGATAGGTTGTTCTAAGATAGGTTTACCGTCTCGTAAAATGAACAAACGGACGTTATTGATATAAAAATCTTGTTCTTCATAGGAAACTTCTGCTCTTGTTGCCCCTGCTTCATCGGCTTTCATTTGCCGTTGAGTTGGTTGTGCATTTTGTGCTTGGGCCGGCACGCTGAAGTTTAGTAAAACGAGGATTCCGAAAGTTAATATGTTTTTAATTTGCATAAAAGTAAAAGGTTTAAAGTTTTGAAATTAACCGCAGATATAAGGCAGGCAGGATGCCCGCCCCACAGATGGACACACATAACCTATCTGCGTTTATCAGCGTTTATCTGCGGTTAAAAATTAAACATTGGCAACAGAGGCGCTAACTGTAGAAAGCGCTTCAACAATACTGCGAACGGCTGCAATCATTGCAATTTCGCTGTCAAGACGGTTGATGGCAGAACCGACGCCAACACCGGCAGCACCGGCAGCAATGGCCAGAGGAGCGGTGACACTGGAAATGCCAGAAGCGCACAAAACCGGCACACTCACAGCACGAGAAATTTCATAGGCGGCGGCGAGGGTGGGTGCGGCTTTTTCGATTAAACCAAGGCTGCCGGCGGCTTTGGGGTTGCTGCTGGTGCCGCCTTCGGTTTGGATGATGTCTGCACCGGCCTTGACCAATTCTTCGGCCAGTTTCACTTGTTCATCGAGGGCCAAAATGTGGGGAACGGTCACGGATAAAGTGATTTCTGGCAACAAGGCGCGGGTTTCGCGGGTGATTTGCAAGACTTCTGCGGCTTCAAACCGGCGTCCTTCGGCGTAAAAGGCGTCATAGTTCCCGATTTCGATCAAGTCTGCACCGGCCTCTACAGCTTCGACAAATTTCTGTGGGTCAACGGCAGATACACAAACTGGTAAATTTGTCAAGCTTTTGGCTAATTTCACCAAATTGGGATCAGCGGCGATATCGACAAAAGTTGCACCGCCAAGTTCAGCAGCGCGAACAACAGAGGCGACGCGGTTGGCATCAAAATTTGTCAAACCGCTGATAATTTTGAGGGCGTTGCCGGCTTCGAGGGCACGTTGGAGAGTTGTAGGGATGGTCATAGTTTTTTTCGAGTTTTGTGGAGTGTTAGATTAATCATTTTGTCATTATTTGGAGCGAGAATCCAGAGGCAAGGTGATTTTAAATCGAAGAATAGAGATTTTTGATTGTCGTTGCCATATCTCTACGGGCACAAAGGAAGTTCGATAATAAACTCAGCGCCTTCTCCGGGGGCTGAAATACATTTGAGGTTTCCGCCGTGTTTTTCGGTGATTATTTGATAGCTAATAGATAACCCCAAGCCTGTGCCTTTGCCCACAGATTTAGTGGTATAAAAAGCTTCAAATAAACGCATACGAACTGCTTCTGTCATGCCGGGGCCGTTATCTTTGATTTTGATAAAAACATGGTTATTTTCTAGGCCGGTTTGGATGATAATTTGAGGAATTTTAGGCAATTTTTTGCTGGGGTCTAATGCCCCATCATTTGTTACCATATCTATTGCATCAATGGCGTTGGCGATCAGGTTCATGTAAACTTGGTTAAGCTGGCCGGCATAACATTCAACCAAAGGTAAATTGCCATAATTTTTAATAACTTCAATGGCGGGACGTTCGGGTTTTGCTTTAAGTCGGTGTTGGAGAATCATTAAAGTGCTATCAATACCGCTGTGAATATCTGTCGGTTTGGGTAAGGTTTCATCAACGCGGGAAAAGTTTCGCAATGACTGCATAATCTCGCTGATGCGATCTGTGCCTACTTTCATTGAAGATAGCATTTTTGGCAAATCTTCAAGCAAAAATTCTAAATCAATATCTTCGGCATTTTCCTGTATTTCTGCCGGGGGGTTGGGGAGGTGTTCTTGATAAAGTTTGAGGTGAACAAGCAAGTTTTCGAGATATTCGGTGGCGTGGTGGAGGTTGCCAGAAATAAAGCTGACGGGGTTATTAACTTCGTGGGCAATACCGGCCACAAGTTGACCTAAACTTGAGATTTTTTCTGTGTGGACAAGTTGAGATTGGGTTTGCTGTAGTTTTTGCAGAGATTGTTCTAAAGCTTGGGTTTTTTCGCGTTCTTGTTGATAAAGACGGGCGTTTTCTATGGAGATGGCAAGTTGAGAAGTTAAAACTTTTAAAATTTCGACTCGTTCGGCGGTAAAAACTGCGGAAGTAAGGTTATTTTCTAAATAAAGAATGCCGGTGAGTTTGCCGTGATAAATCACCGGCAGCCCTAAAATTGATTTAGGTTTTTTCTCTGAAATATAGGCATCGCGGGCAAAAGGTTGTTCGTTTGTGGCATCGTTTATCACAAGTGTTTCTTTCGTTTTTTCTACAAAGTTTATAACGGAGATCGGCAGATTTTGTTTGGCATGAAGCGAAAGAGACTGCAAAACTTCAACATTTTCTTGATCGAGGTTGCATTCTGCGGAAATCAACCATTGATCGTCTTGAAAAGTAAGCAAACAACCTTTACGAGCACCGGCATTTTCTAAAACAATATTCATTAATTTTTCTAGCAAATTTTCGAGGACTATTTCCCCTGAAAGTGCTTGCGAGGCTTTGACAACGGTTGTCAGATCCAACCATTGCGAATAACCGCCGGTAGTAGAGTGGGTGATGCGGGTAATTTCGAGGTCGGAAATTTCGGTGCGAGGTGTGCGGATAATTAATTTCGGATAGCGTTCTTCGAGGTCTTTAAATTTAGCAATTGCCCCCCAGCGAATATAGCCATAATAGGCATCAGTCATGTAAATTTTGGCAATTTTTTCTTTACCCAAACCGAGATAAAATTCGGCTGCAAGTTCGTTAGCGAGGGCTTCTTCTTGAATATAGCCGTTTTCTTTTGCCCCTCTAATAGCGATCTCATATAGATCAATTGCTTCTAAAACATCCCCAAAAATTCGGGCTTTTTCTGCTGCAACTAAATCATATTTATGCTGGTAGTTCATGGGCGCATGAGAGGCCCATATTTTCATTTTTTCTTGATTGGCTTCTATTTGCTGGAGGTAGTTTTTTTGTTCGTCTGGGTTGACGCTTGAATAGTGAGCGAGTAGGGCTAAAGAACTGTAAAAATTGTAAGTGGTAACTGTTGCTAATCCTGTGGCAGCACCGGCATATTCTGCGGCTAAATTTGATGCTGCAATTGCCTGGGGGTAATCTTTATACAAGTATAATAGCATCAATTTTGCTTGATAAGCTGCAAAAATGGCTAGGCCGTTATTGGTTTGTTTTAACTGGCTCAGCATGATGGTTTCATCAAAACTTTCGCCTATCAAGTGGGTTTTGTTTGTAGATTTGCCTAGCAAATTTAAAGTTAACTGCTTCCAGACTTTTGCATAAGCAATTGCGGCTTCTTGTTTGAGTTTTAAAAGTAAGTTTATATATACGCTTTGGTTTTTTTCGATTGTTTCCAGTTCTTCGCCTATCAATAAGAGGTAGGCGCAATAAAACATAGAATTATAACTTGTCCATTCAATATCGCCGGTTTCTAAACCGCTTTGAACGCCTTCTTGAAAACCTGGCAAACTTTCTTTGATATGTTGTTTCCAAGGGGAAATTCCGCTGTAAAATAAGTCATATACTTTACATTTAAAAGATTGGGAGTTAAATTGTTCTAATAAGTGCAAAGCAAGTTGACCGGAATAATATCCTGTGTTGATATCTCCGAAAGCGCCGGTCAGCAATAAACCATACCAAGCATAAGCGTAAGCTGCGAGAGGAGAATGTCCGTTTTCGATGCAGAAATTGATGATGGTTAAAATCACGACCGGCAACAGTTCAGGTTTCATTACATAGGCCGGTGCAATTAAAGAAAGTAGTAATTTTAAGGCTGCTAGTTTGTAAGGATCTGTAAGTTCGGGGATATTTTCTAAATCTTCCATTTTTGGCAAAACCGGCAATTCTGACAAGCTGGTATTGTCTAAACTCACCCCCAGTAATTCAAGCGCCTGCAAGCCGGTATCTATAGCGAGTTGCATTTGGTTTTGAGCCATATAAAACTGAATTTTTAGATGCTCGACTTCAATGCGCTCTAGCGGAGTTTTTGCCTGTTCTAAAACGATTTCAGCTAACTTCGCTGCTATCGGAAAATTGGTATTTAAATATTCAGCTTCTATGACTTCAATATAAACATTAAAACTTAAATCGTACTGAGTCTGCCAGCTATTTTCTGCCAGTAAACTCATCCCCAGATTCAAATATCGCACAGCAGCTTCATAAGCGGTGGCAGATTTTGCTTTTTTCCCGGCAATTAAATTTAACTTAGCGAGTTGATCTTTTTCAGCTTGGCTGGTTATTAATTCCACCCCCATATTTAGCTGGTTAACGACATCAAAAATATTTTCTTCCAGTGCTTCTGGGGGGATTTTTTCTAACAACAGGTTCCCGATTTTTAGGTGAGTTGCTTTCTTTTCCTCTTCGGGAATTAGCGAGTAGGCGGCTTGTTGCACGCGGTCATGTAAAAATTTATACGCCACGCGCACATCTTCAATAATTAAAGTGCCGTGTTTTTCTTGATCAAAAAAGAGAGGAATTTTGTAAGCATTACTGAGGGGTAAAATCAAACCGGCTTGCAGTGCTTCCCACAAAGCATCTGCGGTACTAAACACAGATTTTTCATTAACTATTGCCAAAACATCCAAGTTAAAAGAATTGCCAATACAAGCGGCTAATTTTAAAACCTGCACGGTTTCATCAGAGAGTTTTTGAATATTTCTCGCCACCAGTTCCACCACGTTGTAATCAGTGATGCCAATGGCTTGAATTTGCTTAAGATCCCAAACCCAACACCCCTCATTAAAATCAAATTGCAAAAGTTTTTCTGCATTGAGGGTTTGCAAAAGTTGCGTTAAGAAGAAAGGATTACCCTGAGTTTTATTAAAAACTAATTCTGCCAAAAATTGGGATTTTTCTGCTTTATTTAATGTTTCGGCTACCAATTGATTGATGGTGATTCTATTTAATGATTCCAAGATAATGTTATTAATAATAACGTCGGATTTTTCAATTTCGTCAAGGGTTATAATGAGGGGATGGGTGGGGCTAACTTCGTTATCTCGATAGGCTCCAATCATCAATAAATATTGACTTTCTGCATCGCTAACAAGCATTTGAATTAGCTTTAAAGATGCGCTATCAGCCCACTGTAAATCGTCTAAAAACACAACCAGGGGATGCTCTTTATTCGTGAAAACGTGGATAAATTCTTTGAAAAGCCGGTTAAAGCGATTTTGTGATTCTGCCGGCCCTAATTGAGGAACTGCTGGCTGCTTGCCTGTAATTAATTCCACTTCAGGTATCACATCAATAATCACTTGTGCATTTTGCCCTAATGCAGATAATAACTTCTCTTTCCACAGAGCAAGATTTTGGCAATTTTCTGTTAGCAATTGGCGGATAAGTTCTTGGAAAGCCTGAATGATTGCGGCGTAGGGAATATTGCGTTTAAATTGGTCAAATTTGCCAGAAATAAAATATCCGCGTTGCCGGACAATGGGCTTATGCACTTCATTTACCACCGAAGTTTTGCCAATTCCCGAATAGCCAGAAACTAGCATTATTTCGCTTTTACCGGCCCCTACGCGCTCAAAAGCATCTAGTAAAATTTCGACTTCTTTTTCCCTTCCGTAAAGCTTTTGCGGAATCAAAAATTGTCCTGATTTATCCCGCTCTCCGGGGTTAAAGTTTTCAATTTTTCCCGTACTTTCCAGCGCCTTTAAACATCTTTCTAAATCCGCTTTTAACCCAAATGCACTTTGATAGCGATCTTCAGCATTTTTTTCTAAAAGTTTCATCACAATTGCCGAAATCGCCTGCGGAATTTCTGGCCTAATTTCCTCTAGCGTCAGCGGTTGTTTAGCAATATGACAGTGTACTAATTCCATTGGATCGGTCGCCTCAAAAGGCAATTTACCGGCCAACATTTCATAAAAAGTCACCCCCAAAGAATAAAAATCAGTCCGGTAATCAATTGAGCGATTCATCCGTCCCGTTTGTTCTGGCGACATATAAGCCAGCGTACCTTCTAATAAGTTAGGATTGCTCGTTGCTGCGGTTTCTCTCGACAGGCGCGTGGCAATACTAAAATCAATAAGTTTGACTTCAAACGTTTGAGGTTTAATCAGAATATTGTGAGGTTTAATATCTTTGTGAATAATATTTTTTTGGTGTAATTCTCCCAACGCTGAAGCAAGTATTAGAGCAATATTTAAAAATAATTTCAGCGAAATCTCTTTATCCGTACAAAATTCTTTGAGTGAACTTCCGCCAAAATCTTCTAATATCAGCGCTAAACCGTTTTGATTATTTTCTAACCCCAACGTCCTAATCACCCCATCGATTTGCAGATGTTGCAAGATTTTATATTCGTGTCTTAATCGGGTGATTTCTTCCAAGCTGGGATATTCCGATTTCAACGTTTTGACGATGGCAGAGCTTTGAGATGACTGGTTTGTGGCTCGATAAATAATTGTTTTGATTCCTTCGTGAACCGGTTTAGCCACAACGTTATAGCCTGAAATTGTCACCGTCATTTTATCTCCAGTTTTTTTTCAGCAAAATTTTTAGCTAATACTAACGATTTTGGCTCTACAACCCATAGATGTCAAGTCCAAAACTCCTCGCCTCGCAATATCCGCAAATTTACTTAAGTAAATATCCGCAAATTTACTTAGCCTACTTTCGCTGACTTTTTATTTCATCCGCCTTTAAGAGATGCCTAAAAATCGTGAAAATTTTCCACCATCTTTATTTGGATGAACCCGAACCTGTAGAGCGTTGCTGTTGATAAATCTTTAAAACTTGTTGTGTATAACCCGCAATATTTTCCCTGCCATACTGAGTCGGATCTCCCGTCATCCACCAAGCCGCAGCACGGCGCACAGCCATGTCTTCATTATTTCCCCCCGCCTTATATTCATCCTTTAAAATATCTCGCATCACGCAAACTAAAATTCCTCTAGCTGTTTGGGGGCTTCTCTCAAATTGTACCGGCGTTAACTCTTTGCCGGTGCAAAGTCTCGACCACCTTTTAATATTGTCTGGTTTAATTTGCCACTCGCTATAAAGTCCGTCATTTTCAGTGCCGGTTTTCGGTGCCGCTTGTCGCAAAGCTTCCACCAAAGCACCAACTTTAGCATCCGTAATTTGCGCCTGTACCGGCAACGCAGACAACCCCAAACTCAGAATTATTCCTGCAATCATTAAGCGCATACTTCCACTTTATCTCCCCTGAAAAAAAATTTACGGATTCTTTTATCTTATACTGTAATTTGCTTCCAGCCAAAATCTTACTTTCGATAGATTTCACCTCGGCAAACTTTACGAAAATCCGAAAAAAGTTTTAATATGGAGAACAAAGGTTTATGTCAGAAACCAAGGTTCTCATTTTAGAAACCCGATTTTCAGGGCGTTTTTTCCTAAAATTTTGATTATTATCAGAGATTTTGGTGGAAGTAACCCCTACATATTTAGGCGTGAAACTTGCAAAGAAAAATCAAGCCGGCAATCAGAAACCTCCCTCGAACCACTCACCGGCGCAGCCCTTTCGGGAGTCGCCGTACAAGCCAGCGGAATATGCCCTTCCGCAGTCAATAAAGCCGAAGTAGGATCTAAACCAATCCATCCAGCCCCAGGCAAATAAACCTCAGCCCAGGCGTGCAAATCAGCCGAATCTTTTTTTACCCCATCCGGCGAACTTTCCGAAACTAACTGAATCAAATATCCCGAAACAAACCGCGCCGCCAAACCATAATGCCGCAACATTTGCACCAAAAGCCAGGTAGTATCCCGACAAGAACCCACCTTTTTTGCCAAAGTTTCCTCACAAGTTTGAATACCCTCCTCCAAACGCGCTGAATAGTCCACAACCTCCCTTAAATTTTGATTCAGCGAACATAAAAAATCCGTAATATAAACATCTTTCTTAACAAACTTATCCAAATATTCTAGCAACAAATCTCCCGATTCAGTGCATTCTAAAAACAAGCCTAATTCCTTTTCAAGCGCCGAATCATAACTAAACGGATACTTATCAGCATAAGCTTCCACAAAAAAATTAAACGGATTCACCGGCCTAATTTCCGCCCCTAACTCAACCTCAATATTTAACTCATTAGTGGGTTCAGCAAACGTCACCCGCGCCTGAAAATTTCCGTAAGGATCTTGTAGCCAATGCAGAGAATGTTCAACCCCTAAAATTTTCAACAAATACCCCGAAATAGGCAGAGGACAATGGGGTGCCGGTCGCAGTCGCACAAAATGGGGCCCCAAACGCACAGGCCGGTCATATTGATAACGAGTTTCATGCCTTAAAACAACTTTAGTCATTTGGGGAATTACTGATCAGTGATTAGAAATTGGGACACACTATCATAGCAATTCCCAAATCCCTCCTCCCTGATTGCCAATTTCTTAAATTAACTTATGCCCACAATGAGAACAAAAACGATCAGCCGGTTGCAAAGGCGAACCACATTGCGAACAAAAATTTTTTCCCTTTGAACTCGACACATCATTACCCATACTCATCTGCATTCCCCCAAGACGCATTTCCATATTCCCCATTTTCAGAGGCTGCATCGGTTCCATAGGCTGCATAGGCTGCATAGGCTGCATAGGCTGCATAGGCTGCATCCCAGGCACCACAGCCTCCTCCAAACATAAAACCTTCCCCTCCACAGCCGGCGCTTCATTTTGGGAACTAATAACATTACCTTGGATATTGACAAAATGCTTACCTTGTGCAGTAGTCAATTCCAAAACAAAACCCGCCGCCGTTGCAAAAGCAACCGGCACAGAAATCCAGGTACCCGTTGTAAAGCCGGTGGAAGACGATTGTTGTTGCGTACCAGAAGAACTCATCAAAGTAATCAAAGTTTGGGTACCTTGATTGTCGATAAAAACTTGTTGGCCGGTGCCGGTGTTAAATTTATAAGCCATAATCTTGCCTAAACTTCAGGCAAACACACTTCTGACTTTAATTGTAAACCCGCACTCCCCATCCGCCATTTCCTCTAATCCATAGCCTCATTCACAGGGAACCGGTCAATCAACTGCATTGCCCGATAAGCATTAATTTTTAACGCCTGGGAAACATGAGGAACATGAGGAATTTGAGAAAGAAAATCCAAAGTCCGGCGCAAAATTCGCACCACATCGCCCTCATCCAAACTCGTATTCCCACATAAAGGCATCCACTCCACACCCAAAGCCCAGTGCTCAACCAAACTAATCAAATCCACCTCCAACCACACCGGCAAAGCCACCCGATAGCGGCGCTGCATTTGAAACAAAGTCCGCCGCGCAGATCGCAAAGTCCCCAAAGCCTCCTCAACCTCCGGCGACAAATCATAACCGGCCCAACTGCCCGGACGAGAAACCTCCGTCACCAGAGCCGCACAAGCCGCCGCCAAATGATGCGGATCAAGGTGATCCAACTCACCCGAATACAAAGCCAGACCCAACCACAACTCATTATCTCCCCGAATTGCCGCCGCAGCCTCCCCTAAACGAGTTGGCTTCAAATTCTCCAAACCGCCAAAATTTTGCAAAATATCAATTAAATCCAAAAACTCCTGCCAGTGACGCTGAGACTGTTGCTGCAACCGCGCCTCATAGCGGGCAATTTCACCCCGCATCGTTTCAGCACGTCGGTGGCGTTTCAACAAAGAACCCGGATCACCCCATTTGTGAATCGGGTGTGCCTCCATTTGCGCTTGCACAGCAATCACCCGGTGCATTTGCTCAATCACCTCTGGAGCCTCTCCCTCCTTGACCGGCACCGGCATCTTCTTCGCCAACACCGCCGTCGCCTCCGAGCCGCCGCGCACAGCCCCTAACTTCATCGGCATATCCGCCGGTGGGCCTTCCAAACTCTCCAAACCTTGCAATCGCGGCAACTCTGGATATAAGCCCACCACATCGGCACCGGCGCACACATACCAACGGTTATCGCGCCCCAAACAAAGCAAATAAGGCAGAGATCCAGACCCCGGCACCCGCGCCACCAACACGGCTACCATCGGCTCACCTACCCGCACATTCTTACCTTTTAGCCGCAAAATCGTACCCGGCGCCGCAAATGGCAAAGCCACCGCAATCTCACTTGCCGAGACTTGTTGGGCTTGTTCTTGCAAAGTTTTCAATAATTGTTTTTCTGTTTTCAATCTCTCAGATAATTTTTCATATCTGCGAAGCTGATTCACATCCACCGAAGCCAGAAAGCTTTCCGTGTGCGCCAATTCTTTCTTTAGTTCCTTAATGGCTTCGTGGTGAGGCCGCAACGCCAAAGAGGCTAAATATTGCCCAAAACTGCGTTCAATCAGTTCTTTTGATTCGTCGAGAGTGTGAGTTTGCAGCAAGTTCAAAACCATGCCATAGCTGGGGGCAAACTGACTCACCAAGGGGTCAGCCCCAGAAGTTGCTAAATAAGCGGCTTCTTTTGCGCCCTCAAAAGGAGTTTGCACCGTCACGACATGACCGAGTTTATCCATGCCTCGCCGGCCGGCCCGTCCTGCCATTTGCAAAAATTCCGAAGCTTTGAGCAAGCGATGACCGTCATCTGTACGTTTAGACAAGCTAGAAATTACCGTTGTCCGGGCCGGCATATTAATTCCAGCCGCCAGGGTTTCCGTAGCAAAAACAACCTTAATTAAACCGTCTTGAAACAATTCCTCGACTAAACCTTTCCAAGCGGGTAAAATACCGGCATGGTGGGCCGCAATGCCGCGCCGTAGCGGTTCCACTTGACCGACACGACCGGCATCTGGGTTGCGTTCCAAAAAGTCATCAATGCGTTCGCGCAGTTGCTCAGATTCCGCTTCGTTAACGAGGGTAAGGCCGGCACAGTCTGTAACAGCTTTATCGCAGCCTTTGCGGCTAAAAATAAAATAAATTGCCGGTAGCATATCCCGTTGTTCGAGGTGGGATAGCAAATAAGTCATGCTGGGGGCTTCTGGGCGACTGCGGGCCGGTTTGCCCGGTTTGGGTTTAAGACGGGGGCTAATTTTTTTGCCCGACTCATCAAGGAGGGGGAATAAGCCCTTGGGGTTACAAAAATGAAATTCTAGGGGGACAGGGCGAAAGT
The DNA here is from genome assembly GCF_025370775.1 of Ancylothrix sp. D3o. NCBI lineage: Bacteria > Bacillati > Cyanobacteriota > Cyanophyceae > Oscillatoriales > Microcoleaceae > Ancylothrix > Ancylothrix sp. D3o. The sequence goes on from NZ_JAMXEX010000009.1 coordinate 157,555, forward strand.
CTGAGTAAATGCGTTCTGTGGGGCCGTGTACTTGAGAGATCCAGTCCGTGAGTTGGCCGCTGTTGGCGACGGTAGCCGAAAGAGCGACAAGTTGAATATCTGGCGGACAATAGATAATCGATTCTTCCCAAACGGTGCCGCGCTGCCGGTCGTTCATGTAGTGACATTCATCTAAAACTACCGCTTCGACACCGATGAGGCTGGTTCCGACTTCTCCGATCCGGGTGCCGTAGAGCATATTACGGAAAATTTCCGTCGTCATTACCAAGATTGGGGCGTCGCGGTTGACGGAGACATCGCCGGTGACTAATCCTACGAGTTCGGGGCCGAATTGGCTGCGGAAGTCGCGGAGTTTTTGGTTAGAGAGGGCTTTGAGAGGGGTGGTATAAAAGACTCGTTTGCCTCGGTTGAGGGCTCGGTGGATGGCGTATTCGCCGATGAGGGTTTTTCCTGAGCCGGTGGGGGAACACACGACTACTGAGCGACCGCTGTTGAGGGCTGCGATAGCTTGTAGCTGAAACTCATCAAGCTCGAAGGGAAAGAGGGCGCTGAGTTCGGGTTGTTGCTGTTGGAGGTTTTGAGGCACGGTAGGCACGAGAAAAGGTCGGGGTTTTTGAGGGGGTTGCTTTTCTCTCTGATTGTAGTGTTTTGTCTGGGGTTGTTGGGGATTTTCGGGGTTTTGGGTTTTGTCTCATAGGTTTTTCTGATTTGGGTTGGGTGTTTTTTTGGGGGTTTTGGGTGGTTGAGTTTTGGGATGGGGTTTTTTTGAACCGCAGATTTAAGGCAGGCAGGATGCCTGCCCCACTACAGATAAACGCAGATGAGTTATCTGTTTGTTTATTGGTTAATGGTTTGTTTGGAAAGGATGGTTTTTTGATATTGTTCTGGTTTTTAATAAGTTTTTTAAAGTTTTGGCAGGATTTCTGGTAATAGGTTGGGGGGGAGTTTTGAAAGGGCTAGGTTTTGTCCCGAAATGCCGGTTTCTGTGTAGGATGCGCGGATGGTTTGGATGACAAAATTAAGGGCTGTTTTATAAAAGTCGGGTTGATTTTGCCAGCCTTGGAGGGCTTGCAGGTGATGGTGGAGGGCGGTTTCTAGGTGTTGGGTTTTTTGGGGTTTTTGTAGTTCTGTTTGGGGGTGGGTGGCGAGTTGATAGTGGGCTAGTCCTAGGTTATTATGGGCTGCAAAAATGTCAAAGGTTAGGCGGGTGGGTTGGTTTCCTTTGGTTAATTCTGCGGCTATGGCTAGGGCAATTTCGTAAGCGGTGATGGATTTTTTTAAGAATTGAGAATATTCTTTTGGGTTGGCTTTGGTTTGGCTTGCTAAATGCCAGTAGGCGGTTGCTAAATTATTTTGGGTGGCGGCGCATCCGGCTGCGTTATTTTCTGGGGTGCGATAAGTTAGGGCTATTTCGTAGGCTTTGATAGCTTGGGGTAGGTTTTCTTGGGGGTTTTCGTATTGGGCTAGGTTCCAATAGGCTGTTCCTAAATTGTTTTGCAACATCCCAAAATCTAGGGGTTGTTTTTCGGGGTGATAGTAGCGGAGGGCTTCGTTATAAGCTGATATTGATTGTTTTAAGTTTCCTAGGGGTTGTTGATGTTGGGCTAGGTTCCAATAGGCTGTTCCTATGTTGTTTAAGGTGGCTGCATATTGTTTTGTTGTTGTGGCTTCTGGGTTTTCTGGATCGGGCCGGCGATATCTCAGGGCTTCTTGATAAGATAAAACGGATTGTTGTAAGTTTTGGGCGGGGTGCCGGTAACGGGCTATATCTCCATAAACTGCTCCTAAGTTATTTTGAATTAAGGCATAGGATTGGGCATTTTCGGCAGCTTGGATGTTCATTAAAGCGGCGTTATAGCAATGAATTGCTAGGTCTAAGTAGGGGAGTTTTTGTTCGGGGTTGGCAATGTATCTTGATAGCATCCAGTAAAGGTTGGCAATGTCATTTAAAATATCTGGGGATTGGGGGGAGTGCGGTTCTAAATATTCGAGCATTTGTTCATAAGCTCGAATGGCTATAATTAAGTATTCTGGGGATATTTGGCCGCGTTCAATACGGAAACGATAGTTATCTCCCAAAATTTGATAGGCGCTGGCTAGGGCATTATTTGAGGGGGTTTGCTGATAAAGTTGCTCAATTTCTTGCAGGGTTGAAATGGGAGAATAACTATGATTGAGGGCACCGGCTGCGATTTCTTGGGTGGTGGTGGCGACGATTAGCTCGACGAGTTCAGAAATTTCGGGTGATTGTTGTTTTAAAGTTGTAAAAGCACTCTTTAGGTCAAAATCAGGTGGGTGAGATGTTGCAGATATTTGTATTGCGGGTTCGGAAGTTTGTTTAACTTCGGTTTCTTGGCTGGTTTCAGTTTTGGCCGGTTCTAAATCAGCGGTAAAATCATCCAAAATAAAAGAAGATAATTCTTCTTCTATTTCGGCATCGGTTGGGAGATTTATAACTGTCTCTACGGCGCTTTTTTGTTTGGCCGGCGGAAGCGATGGAACAGGATTTTTATTGAGGGTAGGGTTAACTTGTGGCGCTGTTTTTTTCTGGGAAGCTGTAGCGGAAGATATGGTATTTGAGGGGGTTTCAAAAGTTGTGGCGGGTTTCGGTTCTCCTTCAAATTCAAAAATAGCCGTCCGCCAGTTCCAAAATTCGGGGGCAGAATCTTGAATTGAACGTAACCAAGGTCTTGTTACCCACAATAACAAGTTTGCTTCTAAGTTAGGTAAATTGCGTTCAATTTCGCGTAAATTACTTAAAAAAGTCCATTGTAATGCCGGCTGTTCTCGCATTAAATTTTCAATGCCTAAAATTTGAAAAGCCGGTAAAGTTCCTGCATTTTTAACCGCCGGATGTTGTCCTAACCAGTGACCGATCTGGGCCACAGGATCGGGATGGCGCATATTTAAGCGCAAACTCACCAAACCGGCAGCTTTTTTAATTGATGGCGGATAGCCAAATTCCGCTTGCAAATAAGCCGCTAATTTATCACGCACCGGCAAATCATCACAAACTGCAATTCCGATACAGCGGCGCAACTCCAAACTCAGCACCAATTTAAGACGCTGTAAAACCTGCCGGTTTTTTGGGCTAATTTTTATAGCGGCAATTTCTGTCACAGTTTTCTGAGTTTAGATAAAAGTCTTTATTTCTACTGTAACTCAGATGCCGGCTCAGGATGGGGATTGGGATATTGGGGGTGGGGAAAAATTAGTGGGTAGGGTTGAGCAACACAACCACACCCAACTCATTAAACCTGCGTGTTTAAATACTCAAAAAAGACTTCGGGAACAACTCGTAATTCTCCTGATTTGCAGCGTTCAAGATCAACCCAAAGGGCTGTTTTTTCGCGGTCTTTTTCAGCAAAAGTAATTTTCTCCTGTTGATAAAACTTTGAGTCGGCAAAATCACAGGCATAGAGTTGAATAATCTCGTGTCCAGGTTTGCCGTTAAAAGTAAACAAGCTTTCTAAACAACCCAGATATCGAATATTTGTTAATTCGGCCTGTATTTCTTCTTGAAATTCGCGTTTGAGGGCTTCATAGCTGGTTTCGCCAAATTCGACTCCGCCACCCATTGCGCGATAAAAAGTTTCTTGTTTAACGGGGTCATATCCTTGGGATAAAAAGATGCGGTTGCCATCTTGAATGACTCCCAAAGCAAGGACTCGAATTTCTCCAGGTTTGTGCATATTTTTGATGATTTTGATTGAGAATTGGGTGGGTTGTTAATTGTTGTGGTGCAGGTATCTTGCCTGCGATCTGGGGTAGAACCGCAGGCGGGACGCCTGCGCCACTGGGGGGAAAAAAGGAAAAGTAGAGGTTAATTGTTGTAGGCTAAAGAAGATTCGCGGGTATTTCTATCCACCGGCCAGTCGGAATTTTCGCCACCAATAATTAATTCTTCAATCGTCACATATTCTTTGCTAAGTTGTTGCAGAGAATTGATTAAAATATCGATGGCTATAGCGTCACTGGTTCCCAAGTCAAACCAGCAACGTCCCCATATTCCCTCATATTCAAATTCTCCCATGTTGTGCATGAGTGCCATCATGCTATTTTCGGCGGTGTTTTGGTCATATTCCAGGTAACTAATTTCCACACCGACTTCTTGAACTTGGATATTTTCTGCATTAAATCCTCCGAGTTTTCCCAGAAAAAACCAGGAGTTAAAAACTTCTTCCAGATAATATCTTTCTTGTTGGCTGGGGACGGTGGTAAATCTTACCCAAATCCAGAGATCAAAGGGATCAAATTCTCGAAATGTTATTTGCATAGTTTTCAATTTGTTAGTCTAGGCTTGGCAGTTCACCCGGTGACCAAATTCCGGCGGCTTCTGTAATTTTATCGCGGAGTGCGTCACAGTTGCGAGGTTTATTGTCTATGCGGTTTAAATTGCGGCATTTTTCAAAGTATATTTGCTGGACGAGGTTTTTGGGGAGTTGGTCGGGTTTGGCTAAGGCTGCTTGGAAGTTTTCTTTAGCTTCTGGGTATTTTTTGAGGCTAAATAAAATTTGACCTTTGAGATAATGTACTTCTGGATTATTTGGGGTTGCTTTGAGGGCGCTATCGATGGCTTGTAGGGCTTGTTGATATTGTTTAAGGTTGCGTTGTCCTACGGCTATTCCTCGGTTGGCTAAATAGTCTGGGGCGGCATAATTTTGTAGGCGGGTGATGGCTTCTGATGGTTCGGAAAAAGGCAGGTAAATAGATAACATTAAATCCATGTATCCTTTAAGCAGGTTAAGTTCGGGATCTTGAGGAGAAATTTTTTCGGCTGTGTCTAAATATTGAAAGACTTGGCGTAGTTTGGCTAAGGCTTGAGGTGTGGCTTTGACGGTACCTTCTTCGGTTAATAGGGCACCGCCTTCTAAAAAGTGACCGGCTGCTGTATAAAGGTTGCCGCGTAAGGGGTTTGATTGGGTTAATTTTTCACCAATTTCTCGTGTTTTTGTGGCATAGGTTTTGAGGGTTCCCCAGTCTTCTAAAAGATAGGCTAAGGAGGCTTTCATGGCATAGGCTAGGGGTTCGTTAGGTTCGCTTGATAGGGCTTCGTCGATGTAGTCGGAGGCTTGTTTATAATTACCTTCTACAAATAAGGCTTTAAAGGCGGCTTCGGTTTTGTCGCCTATGGGTTGGGGGTTGTTGTTGCGAAAGGGATCACCGGCAAGTAGGGGTGTTGCTAATAGGTTAAAACAAATGGCTAGGGGGGCGGTAATTTTTACAAGTCTCTGCATTATTTTGAGAGTTTTTGACAGTTTGATGTTCATTTTAATTAGGTTGAAAAAGGTTTGCAGGACGGTTTGACGCTGGTAGGGGGGCTGAGTTCCTGTTTTTTGACAGGCGGCGGGTGATTGTTTGTTTGCCCAAAAAAATTAAATTTATCTAAATTTCCAGCCAAATAGGAGGCTTTGCAGTAAGCTAAATATAGGTATCTATCTCGTATTGAGGAGATGACAGGCTTATGTTTTGGCTGTTTTTTGTTTTCTTTATTTTCCTGGCAATTTCTGCAACTCCGCTTCTGGGTTCGCTTGACGTTCCCTGGTCTTTGGAAATTATGATTGGTTTGTTTGCTTTCTTTATAATTTTGGGGTGGGGTTTGTTTATTTTTTACCCTGCTTTCTCTTAAGATTTACCGGCTTTTTTCTTGCCCAAAATTTGCAGAAAAGTACAAGAAAAGCTTATCTTTGCCGGCTGTGTGGGTAATTGTTTGGGCAAGATAATCGGAGGGAGAGGTTGTCTCCCCGATTCCCCTGTCACCCATCACCAATCGTTAATAGCGTTTCATGGCGCGTTCTATGTCTCGTTTGTCTTCGCGGCGTTTAATGTCTTCGCGTTTGTCGTGTAGTTTCTTACCTTTGCCCAGGGCAATTTCTACTTTCACTTTGCCACTTTTGAAGTACATTTTTAGGGGTACTAAGGTAAGTCCCTGCTGTTCTACTTTGCCTAAAAGTTTACGAATTTCTGCTTTGTGTAAAAGCAGTTTTCGGGTGCGTGTGGCTTCGTGGTTAAAGTATTCGCTGGCGGTTTCGTAGGGGGAAATGTGGGAGTTAATAAGCCACATTTCGCCGTTTCTAACTAATCCATAGCCGTCGCGGAGGTTGACTCTACCGGCCCGAATTGATTTAACTTCTGTGCCTTTTAGTTCGATGCCGGCTTCGTAGGTTTCTAGGATTTCATAAAGAAATCTGGCTTGCCGGTTGTCGCTGATTATTTTAAATCCTTCGCTTTTTTTTTCTGCCATATTTTGTTATTCGTTCCTTTGATTTGTTCTGCGGTTAATGTTGTCGGTTCCTAGTTCTGATGTGCTGGGAATTGCCCACCGGCCTTTGGCTTCGTTGCCGTTTATTTCATATTCTAAAACGCCGAGATCTTCTGTTGGCCCCCAGCCGACGGCCAGCCAGTCGCCGGTACGAATTCCTACGCCACTATAGCTGTCGTTATCGGTTTTCCATGTGAGTTGGTAAGTGTCTCCGCTTTTATTGATGGTTAAACTTCCATTGTATTCTCCGCCGCTGTCTCTGCCGGTGGTTTGGTATTGTCCCTCAAGGTCGTCTTTTTTGTCGGGGGTGGCGGTTTCTTGCCAAACTTTGCCTCTGGCGCCGCTGTAAGTCCATTCGCCTTGCAATATGCCGTCTTTGCTGATGCGATACAAAACTAGGCCGTAAATTTCGCCCACCGGCGCCCAACCAACAAATAACCGGCCATCTTCGTATAAGCCGAGTCCGTTATAGGTGCCGGCTGAGGTTTTCCAGGTGACGTTGTAGAGGTTGTCTACGGTGCCGGTGGCTTTGATTTCTAGGGTGCCGGTGTATTCTTCTCCTTCGGGGTTTTTGCCTTCGCTGATGTTCCAAATACCCTCGATGTTGCTTTGTCTTTGGGCGAGTTGGACGGGGGTTTGCAGGGGTGTGTTGAGTTTTCCGCTTAATTCCTTCGCGCTTACGGCGTGGTTGGAAGAAAGGGCGATGCTGAGGGCGGCGCTGATGCAAAAGCAGGCGATGAGTTTAGGGCGTGTCTTCATTTTTAGTTTTAGGGTGTGGGTTTTAACTGAATTTTTACAGATGTTTTCTGCAAGTGTCAGGGCTAGAAGCCTGTAAAGGTTGACGATGGGGGATTGGGGGCCGGTTCCTAGGGGGTGTCAAGGGGATTGTTTGTAAAGTTTTATTAAATACTTGACAAATCTGGAAAAAACGGTAACAATGAATACAGAAAGTAAATCGTTCATCTTCCTGAACTAAAAAGGGAGACGGAAGTAGGGAGAAGTCCCGAAGGAACGCGCCTCAAACAACTTGACAAACACAACAACAAGCAGAGGCGAAAATTATGAAATCTGTAAATCGTGAATCAGCTTTTACAACTAATTCTGATACTCAAGAAAAAGCGCGTGTTTTGATGGCAGATAATCTCCGCGCTTCTCATAACCGGCAACGTTCTTTGTTGCGCCGGTCGGCTGAAGAAATTGGCGTAGATTTGTAATAACGTAAGGTGGGCAAAACCCACCTTTTATTTTTTGGGTGGGCAGAGTTTGTAATGACTTTGCCCATGTTTTTGTTTTGGGTGGGTATAGCCTAGTTCAAAAGTTTCGGGAGATAGTCAAAACCATCGATGCCAATGTAGGGGATAATTTCTGGCCGGCATTGTTGTAAGACGTTGGGAAATGCTTCTGAGAGTTGTCGTTTGATGGTGCTGAGAAGATTGGCCGGTTGTTGAGATTCACCGGCACCAATTTGGTCTAAAAGATACATTCCTAAACAACTGTAGGTTATAGCTTTTTGCAAAATCATTAGGTTGTAATAGGCTTGACCAATGTAGGTAAAGTTTAAACCTTGCAGATATAAATCGCCGGAAAATTGGGCGGCTTCTAAGCCTTTTGCAAGATGGTTTAGGGCTTCTTGGGGTTGGTCTAATACGACGTTAGCAATGCCAAGACTGCTGTAACATAGGGCTAGACTTTGCCGGTCGTTTAATTTTTCGGCTAGTTGTATTCCTTGTTGTAAAAAGTTGATGGCGCTTTCGTAAATTTCCGGTTCGTTTTGGTTGTCTTGTTTCGCTTGGAATACTTCACTAAAGCCAAAGTTGGCGAGGGCGTTGGCTTCGCCTTGTTTGTCGCCGCTTTGTCGAGATAATATTAAGGCGCGTTGACTATAATTGATGGCTTCTGCATAGTTTTTCTGGGAAACGTAGGTGCGGCTGAGGTGGTTTAGGTTGGCTATTTCACAGGGGCGATCTTGGGCTTGGCGGGCAATTTCTAGGGCTTCTTCGTGATAGGAAATGGCTTGTTTGTAGTTTCCTTGGGCGCGTTGGGAGTAGCCTAGTAGTGTTAAAATTCTGGCTTTTTCTTGGGTTCCTGAAACTTCGCGTAGGGGTTCGCTGAGGTAGTCGAGGGTGTTTTTGAGGTAATTGCCAGAAAAGGAGGCAAATATGCCGCCGTAGAGGGGGAAATAGGGCTGTTGAGAGAAGGTTCTGAGGATTTGGAGGGTGATTTGAAAGCAGCTATTGATGAGCCGGTCTTTGTTGCGGGGGTTGAGGGTGGTGGAGTGTTGAAAGCCGGTGGCTAGTAAACTCCAGATGGCGGCGTAGGTGAGGAAGGTTGAGATGGAGAGTTTGGCGCCGGTTTTTGAGTCGTAAATGAGTTTATCAAACCATTCGACGAGTCCGCGTTGTTGGCATTGTAAGATGATGGCAAGTTCGATTAGTTGGGCGGGGGTAATGTCGGTTTGTTTGGCGATAAATTCGATGATTGGTTGGTTGAGGGCTATGGTATTGAAGAGGTTTTTGGGTAGGGGGCTATTGAGTTTTTTTGACCAGTGTACCCAGGGGCCGTTTTGTTCGGGGCCGGTGAATCCGAGTTTGTTGGGATTTTCGTATATCCAGCTAATTAAGTCTGGCTGGAGTTGTTGCCATGATTGGATTCCTGCGGTGAGGCCGGTGATTATTTCTTGGATATCTTCTAGGGTGGTTGGGTTCGGGTTTTGGGTGATTTGTTGGTGCAGTGTTTTGGCGATTTGTTGGATTTGGTCGAGGGTAAGTGGTTGTTTTTGGTTGGGGTCAAGGATGCGAAATAATGTTGTGAGGCGGTCGGTTTCTGTGCTGTTGAGAATTTGGCCGGTGGCGGTGTTGAGGGTGTTGGTTGTTTGGTTTTGTTTTTGGTAGCGTTCCCATTCGCTTTGGATGGTTTTTAGGGCGCGCTGGATGCGGTTTATTTTGGCTTGTTTGAGTTCGTCGGTTTCGGTTTTGAGTTGGGTTTCTGTGGTGGTGAGGCGTTGGCTGAGGGCGCGTTCAAAGATTTCGCCGGTGCCGGTTTCTATGCCTTTGACAAGCATTTGATAGACTTGTTCTTTTGAGCGTATTTGTCCTTTGAGGGTGGTTTCTACGATGTTGTCTATGAGGTTTTCGTATCGTTGTTGTAGTGATTCTGTCATGGGTTTTTGGATGTTAGGTTTTAGGGTTTGGGGATTTAGGGAAAGAAACCGATTTTGTTTAAGAAAACCGGTTTATAGTTCAATAATATTTATTAGCTAATCATTGGTTTTCTGGGGATGGGATGGCGGCGCTGAATTCTTCGAGGGAATTTGCGGTTAAAAGAATTTCTCCTAGTTCTTCTAGTTGTTCGACTGTGAGGTTTTGAATTTGGGTTTGAATGGGTGCTGGGATTTCTCCAAAGCGCCGGTTTAGTAATCTTAGTAAATAGCGCTGGGCTTCTTGTTTCTTTCCTTCAAATTGTCCTTGTTCTCGTCCTTGTTGGGCGATAGTTTTACCGAGGGGAGATTCTTGTAAGGCTTCCATTGCTAGGTTCATAAGTTGTTGGACGAATTGGGGTGTGTACACAAAGGAAGCGGGTTTCTATTTAAACTTGCTTGTCTATAGTATATCTGGGAAGAAACCCGTTTCCTATCTTTGTTATGGATTTTCTGGGGAGGGGATGGCGGCGCTAAATTCTTCGAGGGAATTTGCGGTTAAAAGAATTTCTCCTAGTTCTTCTAGTTGTTCGACTGTGAGGTTTTGAATTTGGGTTTGAATGGGTGCTGGGATTGCTCCAAAACGCCGGTTTAATAATCTTAGTAAATAGCGCTGGGCTTCTTGTTTCTTTCCTTCAACTTGTCCTTGTTGTAGCCCTCTTTGTTCTGCTTGTTGGGCGATAGTTTTACCGAGGGGGGATTCTTGTAAGGCTTCCATTGCTAGGTTCATAAGTTGTTGGATGAATTGGGGTGTGTAGACAAATGTAGCAAATATTGCTAGGATTGATAGCAGGTCTTGGGATTGATTGTCTGCTTGGAAGATTTGGACGGCTTGGCGAAATGTTGTTTCGTTGTTTCCTCCTTTCATCACCGGCACTAAGGGAAGTAGGGCTTTTAATGAGGGTTGAAAGGCGATTTCTGCTTCTACTTCCCACAGGTTTATAACTCGATATTCTTGGGTTGCTTGTAATCCTAAAAAGTTGGATTCGTAGCGGTTGGGGATTGGTGTTTCTGGGGTTGGGGGCAGGATGTTTATGAGGACGGGATAGACGGGGAGGTTATATTTTTCTTCGGCGAGGGCTGCGTAGGCTCTCATTCGTTTAGGCATTCGGGTTTTATAGCGTAATTGTATCTCGTTGAGAATGAGAAATTCGCCGATTTCGGGGCCGGTTGCTTTGATGATAATGTCGCTTTCTCTGCTTACCCATTGAAATTGTGGATCGATGAGTTCACCTGCTTTTATGTCGGGGCGTTGTGTTACCCATTGTGCCCATCCATCGGGGTTTAAGCTGATTAATCTTTTGCTGCTGATATCTGCTTCTGCCATTATTTTTTTTAGTTCGGTTGTTGGGTTTTATTTAAGCAGATAAGGGGGGGTTATGGGGGCCGGTGTTTGGTGCTGTAAAAGGGCCGGTATTCTTATCTGTGGAGCGGGCATCTTGCCCGCTATGAGCAGGCAGGATGCCTGCTCCACTAAAACAAATATTTACGGCGTGGTTTGAGGAATACACCGGCCCGCTATTTCTGTTGGCAGATAATCACTGTCTTTTGCCCATTCTTCGGCTAAATAGCTATCGCGGACTGCTAACAAAAACCCTTTTATTTCTTCCGATGACATACGATTAGCTTTGCTCATAAAGACTTTCCATTTATCTTTATTTTTCTTATTGTCTCCGACTAAATGCAATCCAGCCAGATATTCAGCCACCGGATCTAGCGAGAAACGGATGTTTTCTTTGGCGGGGCGTATGGTTTCAATGAGGTGGAGTTTTTCTTCGAGATATTTGAGGCGAATTTCTGCATCTTGGGAGTTTAACTCAGATAAGACAGCGAGGGCATCTTGTCGTTTAATCGATGCCGGCTTATAGGTACTTTTTAAACACTTCCAAGCCAGCGCTTTTGCATCTCGTTGAACGGCGGTAATATCTAACGGATTTTCTGCAATAGCGCAGTTAAGTTCGTCGATATAAGATAACATCAAATCAGGAATATTTTCCGGCAATTTCTCTTCTTTGTTCCCTTCTAGTTTGGCAATTAGTAGATCCGTATAGAGTTTGGCAAATAAAACTGTTGTGCTTCTTCCTTGGGCGCGGATTACTTCTAAAAGTTTCGCTAAATCACGGCAGTGGTGGAAAAGTTTGTCTTCGGTTAATAAATGCGGTTTTCCTAGCTTTTCCAGATATTTTTCGAGAAAGATAGCCAGTTCTCCACCTTTTATGCGTAGGGGATGGATGGTGGTTTTGCTGGCTTTTCCAAGACTGTTTTCGAGTCTGGTTGTGATGGCTAAAGCATTGACGGGAAACTCGGCAGAATAGGGGTCTATTAGCTTTTGGGTGGCTTGAGTAAGTTCGGAAAAATGGTCTACAATTACCAAAATTCTGCGCTGTTGGAGCAGTTTTTTCAGCAAGGTTTCATCAATGGGGCGAGGGTGGTGGGTGAGGGCTTTTAGCTGGCCGCGAATTGTATCCAGAAAAGGATGTTTACCTTGGGTGATTTGTCCGTCGAGTTCCTGTTCTATTAATACGGGAATCATTAAATGTTTGCAAAGACGTTTGGTTTCGTCTGGTTCCATTGCTGCTAGGGCTATTTGGCAGGCGATGCTGGTTTTTCCAATTCCACCTTCACCCCAAATTAACAGGCAAATTCGCTTTTTGCTGAAGATTGGTTGCAGGTTTTCGGCGGTGATTTGGGGTTCTTTTTTAGTGTCTATTTCAATGGCGACGGGGACGTAGGTGCTGCGGTTTTTGACGGTTTCGAGTTTGTAGAATTCTTCGCGGGCGGTTTTGATATGTTTGGAAACCCAGGCATCAAGTACGCGGGGACGGTATGTAAAAAATATGAAAAAGGTCAAGTCACGAATTCGCACGGGTGCTCCTCCCCAGGTTTCGGGGAATTTAAATTCGTAGGGTATAAGGGCATCATTAATTGCTAATATCCACAGAGGACGAATTCGTAGCAAAATAAACCACAGGGAGGGGAAGAATATTAGGTAAATGAGGATGCCGCATATCCAAGGATTTTTGAGGATTATGGTGAGAAGACGGCTGTTTTTTTCGTCTTTGAGTTCGCTGAGGGATGTTTCTAATCGGGAGAGGTTTTCTGCTGGGAATGCGTCTTTAGAATTTTTTAGGATTTCGAGGGCGGTTTCTAAGCCTTTTATTGCTTTTTCTAAGTCGGTTGAAGACAGTTTTTTGCGGTTATCTTGAAGATTAAGAGCGATTATTGGCAAAATATTACTTGCTCGGCTACGGACACGGTTATCAGAGTCTTTGAGAGCTTCCACTAACTGAAGGATGACAACCTTGGCTTCTGTACCCATATCTCCCAGAGCAGAAGCCGCATAGCTACGGACATCGGCATCAGAGTCTTTGAGAAGTTCCACCAACTGGGGGATGGCGGCTTTGGCTTCTGTGCCCATATCTCCCAGAACAGCAGCCGCAATGCTACGCACGCCGGCATCAGAGTCTTTGAGAAGTTCCACCAACTGGGGGATGGCGGCTTTGGCTTCTGTACCCATTTTTCCGAGGGCAGAAGCCGCAGAGTTACGCACATCGGCATCAGAGTCTTTGAGAAGTTTCACCAACTGGGGGATGGCGGCTTTGGCTTCTGTGGCGATATTTCCCAGAACAGAAGCCGCAGAGTTACGCACAGCGGCATCAGAGTCTTTGAGAAGTTCCACTAACTGGGGGATGGCAACTTTGGCTTCTGTACCCATATATCGCAGAGCAGAAGCCGCACTGCTACGCACATCGGCATCCGAGTCTTTGAGAGCTTCAACCAACTGGGGGATGGCAACTTTGGCTTCTGTGCCGATATTTCCCAGAACAGCAGCAGCACTGCTACGCACAGCGGCATCAGAGTCTTTGAGAGCTTCCACGAACTGGGGGATGGCGGCCTCAAAGCCGGCTGGCGCTGTATTATTCTTGTAACTCCACAACAGACTATTTGATGACAAAGACTCAGCCGCACGCCGGCGTACTCCAACATCGGAGTCTTTCAATAATTTTGCTAAAGCAGAAATTACTGTCTGATCATGTTCGTTAAAGAAACTCCCCAAAGCATCAGCCGCACTCCATCGCACTCGCACATTTTTTGACTGGAAAGCTTTGATTAAACTTGGGACAGCAGGCTCTCCTATTGTTCGTAACGCCGAAACTGCACCCTGACGAACTGCCACATTATCAGACTCCAAGGCTTTGATGAGTTGGGGAACGGCGGGAGTACCAATTTTTGCTAATTTCTCAATTGTGTCATCGCGGTTAAATTTATCGGCGGTTTTTAATTTCTCAATAAGGGGGGCAACTTCACCGGCACCGGCCTGTTTTTCGGCGCTATTTTGCCCCCACGCAATGCTGTTGAGCAGCAAGGGTGATGTGATAGATAGTAATGAAACAGTCAAAGCAGCCAATAATTGATGCCGGCTATTTTTTCTCATTTCGGTAGAAGCTTGGAAAGCTGAACAAGATAACCTACATTCTAATTTAATTGGATTTCGTAATGGGGGGCTTAACACATCCCGTAGAAGCACCGGGTTTAACCGGCGGCATAGTTGATTCGTGGTAGTTTAGGCACTTAACACCTCAAATGTTGTTAAGAAAGTGCGGGAATTTTTAGGCATTGGGAATTCTTCTAAATAAAGTTCTGTTGCTTCTTTTAAATTTACCAGTGCTTCCTCAATCGTATCGCCTTGGCTGGCAGTTCCTACTTCTGGACATTCTGCCACATACACATCTTCTTCCCAATAAACTATCGCTGTAAAAGTTCGAGACATAGTGCTATAAATAATGGATATTTTTTAAACTAATTTTTCTATTTTAACACATCCCGCAGAAGCACCGGTTAAAACCGGCGGCTTCTACCGGCACTATTAACCCAAACGAAAAAACCGGCTATTTAAAAATCCCACATCACCGGCTGATCATCTAAATGATCGGTAACTGTGCGCCCAATGCTATCAATTTCTGCTAAATATTCCGCAGATAACTTAACATTTCCCGCCTCAGCATTGCCAATGGCTTGCTCGGCATTTCTTGCCCCGACAATGGCATTTGATTGAGGTTGGGCAATTAACCAAGCTAATGCTAATTGTCCTAAACTGCAATTATTTCTCTCAGCAATAGGGCGCAAATTATCTAAGGCTTGTTGTATCCGCTGATAGTTATCTTTGTTGGCAAATAGCTTATTTTTGGCGCGGTGATCGCCTTCTGCAAATTTGTGATCGGGGCCAAATTTGCCCGTGAGTAATCCTTGCGCTAATGACGAATAGGCAATAATTGAAATGTTGTTTTCTACGCAATAAGGAGTCAAGTCTTTTTCTACCCAGCGCCAGAATAAAGAATAGGGCGGTTGTAAGCTATCTATTTGCCCAAATTGTGCGGCTTCTTCTATTTGTTGCCGATTGAAGTTTGAGACACCAATACTGCGAATTTTGCCTTGTTTTTTTAAATCATTTAATGCGCGCATTGTTTCTTCTATTGGCACGATTTCACTATTCCAAGTGCCCGCCGGCCAATGAATTTGATACAAGTCGATATAATCGGTTTTTAAATTGGTGAGAGAACGTTCGCAGGCTTCAATTACTTGGTTATATTTAAGATGATTTGAAAACACTTTTGTTGCATAGACAACTTTATCGCGGATATCTGATAATGCTTGTCCAACAATTTGCTCAGAGTGTCCGTTTCCGTACACTTCGGCGGTGTCAAAGGTTGTGATGCCGGCGTCAAATGCTGCTCGCATGGCTTTGGTGGTTTCGGTGTCTTCTATTCCTATCCACATATTTTTGCCGGCTTGCCATGTTCCCATGATAATAGGGGTGATTTTGATGTCTGATTTGCCGAGGTTTCTTGTTTGCATTTTTTTTTACCCTAGATGTATAACAGGCAAGATGCCTGCTCCACATATTAACGCAGATGGGTGTATTATAGAATAAGATTGGGAGGTAAGGTTATGGATTTAATGTTAAGTTTGGCTTTGAAAGAATGGGCGGTTGCTGTAGAGGCTTTGGAGGCTGGGGAGACGATTTTGCTATTGCGTAAGGGGGGAATTCGTGAGGGTAAGGGAGGTTTTAAGGTTGAGCAGAATCGGGTTTTGCTTTACCCGACTTTTGAGCATCAAAAACCGGATTTGCTGAAGTCGGAATATTGCAAGAAAGTTGTATCAGTTGAGTCTGGGTGGCATCCTGAAACTGTCAGGATCGGCAGTTTTGCAGAAATTACTGATGCTTTTTTGGTGGCGCATGAACCGGCTATTAAAGCGCTTTTACCTTATCATATTTGGAATGAGCAATTTATCACGGAGCGCTTAAAATGGAAACCCAGTGAGCCGGTTTCTGTGTTGTTGTTGCGGGTTTATAAACTTGCTGAAACCCGGATTATTCCCTACCGGCAAGAATACGGCGGCTGTAAGTCTTGGATGGATATTAAGGAGTTGGTTTCTCTTGAAAATTCGGTAGCGATTTTGAGTGATGGCGAGTATAATAAACAAGCAAATGCTATCCGCCAAACCATCGCCAACCCAGTTTAAGTAAGCTTCAAATTACGCCAAAACTCACCCCCATTTCCCGTAACCATTTGCGATAAAAAATCGAAGACTTATCGCAAGGTAAATGAAATTCCGCCTGCAAATCAAGCGGTAAACATTTGGGTTGCTGAGACTCAACAATGGGGATGTCTTGATTGACTACTTTATCTTGAAATGTTTTTAAATCAATTTCTGGAATCTCAAAACCATAATTCATTGCTATCCACATCCACCCTAAACATTCCTCCTCGTTTATAGGCGCAACTGTGAAATATATGGCTAAACAATTGCCGTTTGTTTCTTTTACAAATGAGGTGGTTAAGGGGCGCCAAACTCGGTAATTATAGATAACTTTTCCGCCTTTGCCGGTGCCGTCTGGATCAGGTTGCCACACCGGCACATTACAAAGTGAGAAGCCAGTCTCTTCTTTTCTCACTTCGTAATCCTCAACGGCTGTATAACTGCGACTTCCCAACAAGCCATCATGCACAAAGGGGAAATGAGAAACGTCTAAAAAGTTCTCAATCGCACGAAATCCGCTTGATTGATAATTGTATGGGCCGCATAAAAATTTCCGATAACTGCTATCTTGCCATTCTGCAAAAGGTGCCGGTGTGGGGGTGTCGGGAGTGCCCAAACATACCCAGATTAAACCGTAGCATTCTTGCACTGTATATGTTTTAACTCGAACTCGTTGCGGGGGCTGCCGGTTGGGATAGGCGGGAATGTGTGTGCAAGTGCCGGTGGTGTCATACTCGAATCCGTGATAAGGACAAATGAGTGTATCACCGGATATGCTACCAATTGATAGCCGTGCGCCTCGGTGAGGACATTTGTCTTGCCATGCCATAATTTGATTTTCATAGCGCCACAAAACGATATTTTCCCCTAATAAACGTGCCGGTAAAAGGGATGTTGATTTTAAGTCTTCTACTTTTGCAACAGCGTGCCAATCATTGAGTAAAATTGCATCAGTTGTCATGGTTTTTAGTGCGAAAAAGTTGAGATTTTCGGCTCAATTATTACAGAATTTTAGCATAAATTTATATAAATAACTGGGTTTATTGAAAGAACAAAATGATAGAATAGAATGAGGAGAAGTCAACAAATCTGGGGCCATGTAGGTACTCAAATATGCTAGAAACCGCTGCTTCCGAAATTTCTGTGGAAACTCCTGGGGAAATGCCTGTATTTCCCCCAAGTGACTTATTAAGTGAGGAGCCGCAATTGGAAACTTACCGCCATTTAAAACAACTGATTCTACTGTTAACTTGCTTAGAACGCTTGTGGAGTAATCGCAATGATTTTTTTGCCGGTGGGAATTTAAGCATTTACTACAGCAGCCGGCAACGCAAATCAGAAGACGTAAAAGGGCCCGACTTTTTTGTAGTTCTGGATACGGAACGCAAAGAGCGTAAAAGTTGGGTAGTCTGGGATGAAGATGGAAAATATCCTAACTTCATTTTAGAGGTGCTTTCTGATAGCACGGCTCAAACAGATCGGGGATTAAAGAAACAAATTTATCAGGATGTTTTTCGCACTCCTGAGTATTTTTGGTTTGATCCTTATAAATTTGAGTTTAAAGGGTTTAGACGCAATTACCGGCAATATGAAGAAATCGAACCAAATGAGCGGGGATGGCTTTGGAGTGAAGAATTACAGTTGTATTTAGGGATTTTGAATGAACAATTACGATTTTTTACTCCCGATGAACAATTGGTTTTGACTCCTGAAGAAGGCGAGGCAAAAGAACGTCAACGCGCCGAACGTTTACGACAAATGCTGTTAGATAGGGGGGTGAATCCTGACGAGTTGCTGTAAACCTTAGCCACCGGTTTTAAGCGGTGGCTTTTTTTAGCCTAAATTCCCGCACAACTTCTTCCACCGGCCTAAATTCTGCATCGACTTGGTAGTTCATTTTCTGCATTTCTTTGGCTGTTATTTTCCCAGAAAGTTGCTTAAAAACTTCGCGCAACTTTGGGTATTTTTTCAGCGTTTCCTGACGGACAACCGGCACCGCATCGTATGGCGGAAAATAGCGCTTATCATCTTTCAAAATTGTTAACCCCAGACTAGCAATTTGCCCATCGGTAGAAGAGCCCGCCACAAAATCAACTTTTTTCTCAATTAAGGCGCGATACATTAACCCTAAATCCATGATTTTTGCAGCTTTTGCAAACTTCAAGTTATAGGTTTTCGCTAACCCTGGAAACCCATCTTCTCGTTCCATAAATTCGTAGCCAAAACCAGCTTGCCATTGTGGGGTATATTTGGCTGCTTCTGATAAAGTTTGAATTTTTAATTGTTTTGCATCTTCCCCTCGCACTACCATTGCAAAGGTGTTTTCAAAGCCCAAAGGTTCGGTTAATTCGAGTTTAAATTGTTTGGCATATTCTTGTTTGACTTTGTTATAAACAGCTTTGGGATCACTGATGACTTTTTGTTTTAAAATTGAAGTTAAAGCGGTGCCGGTGTATTCTACATAAGCATCTAATTGGCCGGTTTTTACTCCTTCGTGACAAATGCCGGTGCCACCTAAATTAAGTTTACGAATTACTTTTAAGCCGGTGGTTGCTTCAATTTGCTGCGCCAAAAGTTCGCCTAAAATCACTTGTTCTGTGAAATTTTTTGAACCTATAACAATATCCCCGCCACCGCTACCGCTTTTTTGCGATGCGTTACAAGCAACAATTAACACACAAGCGAAAATGCCAAAAAGGAAATATAGACATTTTTTCATGTTTTTACCCTCAATCTTTGCTCAGTCCAACCAATTGCAAAATCCGCCAATAAAGCCATCACAGCCGCCGGAATTGCCCCCGCCAAAATTAGCTGATTATTAACAACAGAAATGCCGCGAAAAATAAACACTCCCAAACCCCCGGCACCAATGGCAGGGGCGATAGTTGCAACGCCAATGGCAATGACGGTAGCAACACGAACACCGGCTAAAATAACACTCATGGCGAGAGGAATTTCGACTTGATATAACAACTGCCAATCAGTCATTCCCATCCCCCTCCCCGCTTCCCTAATTGCCGGATCTACAGAAGTAATGCCGGTGTAGGTGTTGCGAATAATGGGGAGGAGAGAATATAAAATAAGCGCAACAATGGCCGGAGTGTCACCAATTCCACCCAGCAACGGAACGGAAATTAAAAAGCCAAATAAGGCTAAACTTGGAATAGTTTGCATAATGTTTGCCAGCCCTAAAATTGGCTTAGCAAAGCCCGCTTTCCGGGTAATTAAAACTCCCAAAGGAATACCTACCAATACCGCAATACCTATGGAAACAGTCACAAGAAATAAATGTTCGCCGGTGCGAGTGAGGATTTCTGGTAAATAGCGAATTAGAAAAAAATTATTATTCATTTTTGCTTAATTGAGTTTAAACAGTCCATAAATGCACGCGCTTCCGGTTCTTGTGATTGCAAAAACTCTTCAGGTGTTCCTAAAAATATCATTTTTCCTTCAAACATTAAAGCAATTCGAGATGCCAAAATTAAAGCCTCTTGAATATCATGGGTGACAAAAATAACCGTTTTTCCTAACTCTTGTTGCAAGCGACGAAACTCTTTTTGAATTTCTACCCGCGTAATTGGATCGAGTGCGCCAAAGGGTTCATCCATTAACATAATAGGCGGATCGGCAGCCAGCGCCCTCGCTACTCCAACTCGTTGACGTTGCCCCCCTGAAAGTTGATTTGGATAGCGTTTTGCAAATTTTTCTGGTTCTAATCCAATCAAGTTTAAAAGTTCATAAACGCGGGTTTTTATTTGCTTGGGTTTCCAGCCTTCCAGCGAGGGAATTAAACCGATATTTTGCTCAATAGTGAAGTGAGGAAATAAACCAATTTCTTGAATGACATAACCAATTTGTCGGCGTAATTTTATCGGGTTCCATTCGGCTGTTGGTTTGCCTTGGACAATCACTTCCCCACTGGTAGGAATCAATAAATTATTAATCAGTTTCATAGTCGTAGTTTTGCCGCTGCCGCTGCGTCCGAGCAAAATCAACGCTTCTCCTTGGCGGACAGAAAAATTTAAGTCAGACACCAGTTGCCGGTTGTTAATGCTGACAGTCACGTTTTGAAATTGAACAGCGATTTCCTTATGTGGTGGCATGGATTCCTCAAATGCTAAAAAGAGTTTACTACAAAATGTGAATAATCAAAAGTGCTTACAGCTTCCCTACTCAAATTTATCAAAAAAGTATAAACTATAAAATAACGGTTAAAACCGGCACGCGGGGAAAAAACTTATGACAATAATCACACAAGAACCAGTCCGCGAACTATCAATAACCTGGCCCGTATTGCCAGACGATTATATCCTTCCTGATGACCCTGTGGAAAATACAGACCAACCCCTAATCGCCGCCGCGCTCAGCCAGCCTTTAAGTGCTTTTGGAGAGTTAACAAAAGACGCGCTTATTGTCTCTAATTTTGCTTTATGTGCTGCCATTGAAGGTCGCATTATTTGCAAAGCACCCGACTGGATGTATGTGCGTCCTGTAACGCCTTGGAAATCAACCAAAAAAATCCGCCGTAGTTATACTCCCCACACCGAAGGAACCATACCCCAAGTTGTGATGGAATTCTTATCAGAAACCTACGGTGAAGAATACTCTGTTGAGTCTACAGAAGGCGTCGGCAAGTGGTTTTTTTACGAACAAGTGATTAAAGTCCCCACCTATGTAATTTTCCGACCCAATACGGGAAATCTTGAGGTTTATGCTTTAGTCAATGAGCGTTATCAACGACAAAAACCAAATGAAGCGGGGCGTTTTTGGATTCCAGGTTTGGAGCTATTTTTGGGAGTTTGGGAGGGAACTCACGAACTACGAACCGGCCCTTGGTTGCGCTGGTGGGATGCTCAAGAAAATATGCTTTTGTGGTTTGAAGAAATGACGGAAATTGAACGTCAAGAAAAACAGTTAGCACAACAGCAACTTGAGCAAACGCAAGCCTTACTACAACAAGAACGCCAACGAGCGCAAGCATTAGAAGAACGATTGCGAGCGATGGGAATTGATCCAGAGCAGTTGTAATCGCTTTTTTAGCTTGTAAAAACAAAGGGGCAATACAGGAAATATTGCCCCTTGCCTAAAATTGATATGACATTGAAACTCAAAATCAAGAATCAGACACAACCGAATTTAACGGCATTTTCACTTCTTTTTCCTTCACTTCGCTGCGGTGCAAAATCAGCAAACTCACTAAATGAATCACAGCCAAAGAAACCGCCACCGCAGACAAAACATAACTATGCAGCGCATACAAATGAGCCACCGTCACGGTAGTAACTCCGCTTCCGCCGACCAAAATTGATGAAATTTCTTTGCCAACCAAAGGGATACTTTCAATGATTCCTAATTCAATACGAAAACGCCAAAAACCCTCTTGATTCCAATCCAACAACATCGCAGTCCAACCGGCCCCAATTCCAGCGAGAATTAGAAAAATATTGCTAAACCAACCGGCAAGCCAACTACGGCGAAACTTCTCCCCTAAAAACATCACCACAAGCTGAATTAACCCAAACACAATCAACAAATTGCCTGCCATATTATGCAAGCTGCGAATCAACCAACCAAACGGCACCTCATTGGTAATTTTTGTCAATGAATAATACGCACCCCCCGCCGTTGGTTGATAATAAAACCCCAAAAGAATGCCGGTGATTGCTGCTAACAACGATAGCGTTAAAATCGCCACAGACAGAACCGTTGCCAGCCGGCGTAAACGAAAATCCCAATTGGTGATCATAGATATTGTGTAGTTTTATGAAGGCTCTTAAAACTTTTGTAACACACCTTCACAAAAAATGCCAGCGACAAACAGCCGGTCTATACAAAAAATCTTGTGGGGAAAAATCATCAAATGATTGCTCTGCCATACTCGTTAAAAAACTCCAACTACAGTAATAATGTTGCTCTATAAGCCACATCCATTCTGGCATTCTTCCCCCTTTTAAAGGATAAATATAAGAGTGCTTATTAGCATTAATTATTAAGCAGAAAGGTAAGATTTAAAATATCCAAATTCAACAAATAAATAGACTAGCATAACCCTCAAAAGCTTTAATATTTCGCCAATTTCGTTTAAAATAAATTTAGTGAAATTAGATAAAAAACACCAATGGCACGCCAACCAACCCTCACCTATGATCGCGGCACCCTCATCTTACACCCACCCCCAAAAGGCAAAGCTTGGGTAGAATTTGCCACATGGGATGATCGAGTAGAAAAATTCCGCATACCGGCCAACCAATACCGGGCACTTGTCGAAAAATTCCTAGCAGAAAATATCGAAATTAACGACGAAGCAAAAGCCTTTTCACCCCTCGAACTAACACCCACCATCGAAATGAAACCCTACCCTCACCAAAGTGAGGCACTATTAGCATGGAAACAAGCACAACGCCAAGGAGTCGTCGTCTTACCCACCGCCGCCGGCAAAACCTATCTCGCACAATTAGCTATGCAATCTACCCCCCGCAGCACCTTAATAGTTGTGCCTACCCTTGACCTCATGCACCAATGGTATGCTCACTTAGTAGCCGCCTTTCCCGACATTGAAATTGGCTTACTCGGCGGCGGATCGCGCGACAAAACCCCCATCCTCGTTGCAACCTACGACAGCGCCGCCATCCACGCCGAAGCCTTGGGTAACAAGTATGCCTTAATAGTGTTTGACGAGTGCCACCACCTACCCACCGACTTTAACCGCGTTATCGCCGAATATTCAATAGCTCCCTACCGCCTTGGACTCACAGCCACCCCCGAACGCAGCGACGGTAAACATAGTGAGCTAAATTACTTAATCGGCCCAGAAGTATATCGCAAAACCGCCGAAGAACTGGCCGGTGGAGCCCTAGCCCAGCATGAAATCGTACAAATTAAAGTCAAACTATCACAAACTGAAAGAGAAAAATACACCCAACTCATTCAAATTCGCAACGACTTCTTAAAAGAAGCAAAAATATCATTAGGAACCCTAAAAGGCTGGCAATTATTTGTACAAACCTCCTGCCGTTCCCCAGCCGGCAGACGCGCCATGTTAGCCCACCGGCAAGCAAGAGAAATCTCCCTTGGAACCAGCGGAAAAATCCGCATTTTAGCAGACATATTATCCCAACATTACCCCGAACGCACCCTAATATTCACCGCAGACAACGCCACCGTTTACCGCATCTCCGAAGAATTTTTAATCCCCGCCTTAACCCATCAAACCCCCGTAAAAGAACGCCACGAAATTCTCAGCAAATTTAAAGCCGGCGAATATAAAGCCGTCGTCGCCTCCCACGTCTTAAACGAAGGCGTAGATGTCCCTGATGCGCGGGTAGCCATTTTGCTTTCAGGCACCGGCTCTCAACGCGAATATATTCAGCGCTTAGGCCGCGTTTTACGGACAGGAAACGATAAAGATAAAATAGCTATTATGTACGAAGTCATCGCCGAAGATACCGGCGAAGAAGGAACTTCTCAACGGCGAAGAGGCGAAAAGAAAAACGAACAACCAAAACCCAAAGAACACCAACAAAACGAAAATCAACAGTTAGAAATTTTCCCAGCACCCCAAACCCTTCCCCCACCAACTCCTATTTATGGCGTGAAAAAATCCACAACAAAACGCGCCGCAGAAAAAAAACAAAAATGGGGAGAAACTAACCCCGAAAACCCCAATCAATAACTAAAAAAAACCATGCTACCCACCGACTTACTTATCCACCGCTACACCGGCGAAACCCTAACCCCAAAACACCTAAACATTGACCCCAAAAACATCCAACTCGCCACCGACATCATCACCTGCTTTCAAGAAAACCTTGGCAACACCCAAAGCGAACTAGACCGGCAACTCCTCGAACTCGAAGGAGAAAGTACAGACTACCGCATCAAACGCGGAATAGCCCACCTTTTAAAAAGCAGCTTTTCCACCTTTGAAATCATCAGCCCCCTCGAACCCATCGAACTCAGAAAACGAGTATTTAGCCTAGCAGCCGAAACCACACCCAGCCCCCAAGCAACAGAAAAAACCTTACAAAAACTCGCCACAACATTAACCGAAGAACTTAAGCGAGAAGTCTTACCAATCGAAATAAAAACCGGCCTTTATGCAGATTTAAACGAAAACAAAATATTCACCCAATTTGAAAACCCAACCCCCCAAGAAATTCTCCACCGCTACAACTTATCCCAAGTTCAAGGCATCTTTTATCGCGCCACCCACATCACCCTAAACGCCCACAGAAACAACCCCGGAGAATACAAACTATTATTCCGATATTTAAAACTATTTCAACTCATGGCCTACATAGAAGGAGACGCCGATCACGGCTTCACCATCACCATAGACGGGCCCACCAGCCTATTTCAAAATAGCACCCGTTACGGCCTCGCCCTAGCCAAAATGTTACCCGCCTTACTGCACGTTACAAAATGGAGTTTAAAAGCCACCTTACAAACAAAAGACTTTTATACAAACGAATGGAAAGCAGGCCGGTTTGCCATCGATTCCGAATGCCAGTTAGTCAGCCACTATCCCCCCGGAAAACCTTACGACAGTATGCTAGAAGCCGCCTTTGCCGAACGCTGGGAAGCCCTAAAAACCGACTGGATATTAGAGCGAGAAGTTGATTTAATTCCCATCCCCGGAAGCGTAATGATCCCAGATTTTCGCCTTGTTCACCCCGACGGACGCACCTATTTACTCGAAATCGTCGGTTATTGGCGACCCGAATATTTACAAAAAAAATTCGCTCAAGTCCGCCGCTCAGAATGCACGAATTTAATATTAGCCATATCCGAAAGGTTAAACTTAGAAAAAGCCGGTGTAAATGTCCGAGACGTGCCGGCAAAAGTTATCTGGTTTAAAGACAAACTGCTCCCCAAATCAGTCTTAGATATTTTGGAATAATCGCCCGTCCGTCTTTATGCCAAGTATATAAAATCGGTTTTATATACTCCTCACACCCTCACACAACCAAACCCGCAATTATTAACACCATCTAACAAAGCCAACATTCACCCAATCAGTGCGGTAACTTGAGAGAAGTAAACAGCAATACAAAGAAATTATGGAGCCAGACTCACTACCCACAGAGGTCATATTGACCGAGCCAAGTCAGTCATTAGGAAGCATCCAACTCGACTGGAGCCCCCAACCCGGTCACTATCTCGACCTGCAAGGAAAAACCTACGCCGTCCTAGAACGCCGGCACCGCTATCAACTCCAATCAGGTCGCTACCGCCTCCAAAAAATCGCCATCTACGTTCAATCCGCACAGCGACCCATCGACACCAGCCTAATCAATGGACGCTGGATAATTGGTGATGTCACCTGTTGCTACAATGCCTTTTCAGAAATTATTCGATGTGCCGTAAATCCACAAGGGCCCTGCGATGGATGCCGGTATTATGAAACCTCCGAATAACCGGGAATGGGGGATTGGCTAGTAGGTGATTGGCGAAGAAGAAATGCTTTTTTTGACATTTTTATTGTGCATATCTTATTTACCAACACTCAACCAAACCCCTAGCTAGTCTAATTTCTCTGTCTAATTGTAGATGTCATTTTCCGCCAAAAAAT
Source organism: Ancylothrix sp. D3o (assembly GCF_025370775.1). NCBI lineage: Bacteria > Bacillati > Cyanobacteriota > Cyanophyceae > Oscillatoriales > Microcoleaceae > Ancylothrix > Ancylothrix sp. D3o. The sequence goes on from NZ_JAMXEX010000009.1 coordinate 183,127, forward strand.
CCTAACCTATAAAAAACAAAAACTAACCATTTAATCCCCTCTAAAAATGCTCCCAAAATTAGGCTTAGTTTGCATCACCACCACCGACGCAGTACGCTTTCGCACAGTCACCCGCAAGCGACTTTTACAACATAGCGAAATTGAACAACAAAACATTTTAAAAGAAATTTATCTCCACAATTTAAAACGCCTCAATAACTGCTGGGATTTTTGCACAGAGCGCCAAATTCGCCTTTATCGGCTCAGTTCAGAATTATTTCCCTTTGCCGATACCCCTGCCGGTGAAAACATCCTCAACGAATTAAGCGAACAACTCCAACAAACCGGCAGCCGCGCCATCGAACTCGGCATCAGAGTAGTAGTGCATCCTGATCAATTTGTAGTCCTTAGTTCTGACAAACTAGAAGTCATAAAAAACAGCATCAAAATCTTAGAAACCCATGCTTTGATCATGGATAAATTGACATTACCTCGCTCACCTTGGGCAATAATGGAAATTCATGGTGGAAAATCAGACAGATCGGAACGTTTAATTAATATCATTCAACAACTACCCGAAGGAATACGCAACCGGCTCGCCTTAGAAAATGATGAATATGCCTACAGCGCTTCAGAAATTTTAGATGTTTGTAAAGCCGCATCTATCCCAATGGTATTTGATGCACACCACCATATTATCCACGAAAAACTAGACAGCTACGACGATCCAAGCGTCAGCGAAATGCTCAAAGCAGCCCGCACAACTTGGCCGGTTTCTGACTGGCAACTCGTGCATATTTCCAACGGACGCGAATCATTTAACGACCGGCAGCACAGCGATTTTATTACCACCATGCCGAGTTGTTATATCGATGCACCTTGGATAGAAATTGAAGCCAAATTAAAAGAACAAGCCATCGATAAATTAAAACAAGAATGGCTACCATCCGACGCTGGGGAGCCGGTGCTTGTCAAATGCTGAACATCTAAATTACATTTTCATCAAGTCGATTAAAGCCGCCGATTTAACGCCGCCGGTTAGCTGATTATAATAACCCGTTAAAGCCGCCGGTTAAAACCGGCGTCTACACGAATAGGAAGTCCTACGGACTAAATAATGAAATCTCCTAACCCCGTAGGGGTTTTTTTCTTGTAGACGCCGGTTTTAACCGGTGGCTATTTAACTGTTTAACCGGTGGCTATTTAACTGTTTAACCGGTGGCTATTTAACTGTTTAACCGGCGGCTATTTAACTGTTTAACCGGCGGCTATTTAACCGGCGGCTCTTTATCCCAAATAATTAACTTATTACCCTCAAAAATTAACCCCCATTTTCCAAAACCTCACCCACCGGCAACCGAGAACCATTAACAAAATCCCAACCAGATTGAGGACGTTTCCCCGCCAGTTGCACACTATGTAAAAGCAATAAACCCTCACCCGTTTTAATCACCGGCCCGAAATTTTTAACCACACTCACAACCTCCCCAACTTTCCCCCCTAAACTTGATAAATCTTCCCAACTTTTCTCTAAAACATCAAAGCCAGCCGGCAACTCCCCCCAAAATTTCACCCCAAGAGGTACAGTCGCCAAAACCTTAATCGCCTCCCCACGAAACCTAGCCGCACAATTTGGATAAAACCCCCGAACTTGATTATGCAAACTAATAGCAGAACGCGACCAATCGATCAAAAAATCCTCCTTTTTAATCAGCGGCGCATAAGTCGCCAAGCTATCATCTTGGGGAATCGCTTCAACCTCCCCAGCTTGCAACTTTAACAACGTTTCAATTAACAAACTTGCCCCAATTGGAGCCAAAACTTCCGCCAACTCCCCAGCATTATCAAACAACCCAACCGGCGTAAAAGCCTTCAACAACATTGGGCCGGTATCCATCCCCACATTCATCAACATTGTAGTAATACCCGTTTCCTTTTCCCCCTCATAAATACACCACTGAATAGGAGCCGCACCGCGATACTTTGGTAAAATTGACCCATGAACATTAACACAACCCAACTTAGGCATATCTAAAATTTCTTGCGATAAAATTTGCCCATAAGCAACCACAACAAAAACATCAGCCCCAGCCTCTCGTAGCAAATTTAACGTCTCTGGATCTTTTTTAATGCGAGCCGGTTGCCACACCGGCAAATTGTATTCAAGTGCCACTTTTTTAACCGGCGAAGGTGATAACTCCTTCCCGCGTCCCCGCCGTTTGTCTGGTTGAGAAACCACCGCCAAAACCTCAAATTCTGGATGTTCTAACAAACCTCTCAGCGTCGGAACAGCAAACTCAGGAGTCCCAAAAAAAATAACTTTCATACACAAAATCTCACTCAAAATTTAGGAAATTTTATTATAAACCTCAGCCCCAGCCCCTCCAAGCAAAGAGCCTCAGATATACCGAAAACAAAACAGCCCCACAACCAACGGCTGCGAGGCATCAGGACAGATAAACGCTTCAACTTTATTCTCTGCAATTCTGTTGTGTTAGACTGCATAGCTTGTGCCGGTTTTAAAGCTGTCTATTGGCCAATACATTTTTCCACTCCAACACCCCCAGTTACAAAAAACGTAACCAGCACCCCCCCTAACTTTGTTTACCTTAACTTAGTAGAGAAATCCTTATGCACTCAGAGCAGCCCCAAGGCCGGCTGCTTTTTTATTATTTAACGCCCCCACAAGCAGAGCCATGCAAAGCCTTCTGGATCATCCCTTACTTTAACCTTATCAGTTCCCCATTACCAATTTCATAACCAAATCCCTATGATTAAATAACCAATTTGCTCCTCCTCCAGCCCCCATAGAACTTAAAGATAAAACACTTAAAATTGCCAAAGCCTTGCTATCTCCAATCGCCGCCGTTTGAAGATTGAGCCTAATCAAACAGGCAGCGACAACCAAAAGCATAACTTGAGTAAAAACATGAAACCAAGAAAGGATAATAACCGTTAACATAGCAGCGAATGTTACCGCAAAAAAGGCTTTTGTATCTGTGCTAATCCAGCGTAAAAAAAACTTCCGAATAATTGCCCAAGGCGAAGCCAAAGCCTCCGCCACCAATAAAATTAAACCCGTCACCAGTAGCCAAATCCAAACCGAAACCGCAGAAGCCGCTAAAAGCCATCCTAAATTGAAATAGGCAGCCAAGAAAAGAAAAAGCGAAAACTGATTATATAAAAAAGACATTTCAGCTTTTGTAAATCAAAGATTATTTTTTAAACCTAGCGTTGATTGCATCAATTAACCTCAGCACCCCCACCGGCCAGCCAAAATCCCTTTCCAAGCCTGCCGGCATCTTTAGATCCCCCATCGGCCTTGCCTCACCCATATCTCACCCCAGGTATTAATTGACTTCCAACCCAATCTAGCCCCTCAATTATAACTCATACATAAATCAAACTGCCTTTAATTTTTATTAAAAAAGGTGGGAGCCAAACCCACCCTAAAAAATCATCTCTACAAATTCGTAGAAATAGCCTCGACCGGACAAGTCGGAATACATTGCTCGCAAACAATACAACGAGAACGAGTGAAATTCAACTTAAAACTTTGAGAATCAAGCGTTAAAGCCTCCGTCGGACAAACCCCCGTACACAAACCACAATGAACACAAATTTCCTCATCAATTAAAATCTCTCGACTTGCCAAAGAAACATTAATATGCTGTGAACGCATCCACTCAATTGCCGCATCAAGTTCATCAATATCCCCCGAAAGTTCCACCACCAGAGTACCAATTTGATTAGGAGCCACTTGGGCGCGGATAATATTCGCAGCCACATTAAAATCTTTAGCCAGTCGGTAAGTCACCGGCATTTGGATCGCACGTTTTGGGAAAGTCAGCGTTACCCGTTTTTTCACGACAGAAAACTTCCAAAAAAGTTAGTTATATTTAAATCATAACTTCTCAAAAAAAAACCGATGACAGCCAAAACACCTCAACCCAACAACACCCCCGCCCGCGTGCGAAATTTCCTCATCGCCCTCGCCGCCATTATCCTCACCGTCGCAATTTTTATCGGTTTGCGGACAGAAACAACCGCCACCGAATTAACAGAACTCGCCGAAGAATCCACCCCCCTAGAACTCGCCCTCACCAACGGACAACCTACATTCATGGAATTTTATGCAAATTGGTGTACAAGCTGCATGGCAATGGCCCCAGAAATCAAAGAATTAGAACAACAATACCAAGGAAAAATCAACTTTGTCATGCTTAATGTAGACAACACAAAATGGCTGCCCGAATTAATGAAATATCGAGTTGATGGCATTCCCCACTTTGTATTTTTAAACAACAAAGCCGAAGACATTGGCGAAAGCATAGGCGAAGTCCCCCGCAACATTTTAGAAGCAAATTTAGAAGCACTAATTGCCGGCAACCCCTTACCTTACGCCAAAGCAAAAGGCCAAAAATCAGCCTTTGAAGCACCAGTAGCGCCCACAAAAAACAGCAGCAGTGATCCTCGCACTCACAGCAGCCAAGTTGTTAATTAAAACCCCTAACCGGCCTTCTCTCTTCAGGTGTCTCGCCCAGTGGCGCTGGCAACATCAACGCCCGCAATTGATTAATCACATCTCATGTTGCCCGATACCCCTGGGGAGAGAAGTCAGGGGGGAAATTTTGCCTCAAATCGGCAACTTATTAATATCCTTATTCGACCCAATCACCACCATAGCCGTCCCCTTTTGTAAACGCTTATTCGGAGAAGGATTAATTTCAAACTTGTTATCTTGACTCACCGCCAGCAAATTTAACCCATAACGCGAACGCAATTGCAACTCCGCAATCGTCCTGCCATGAAACTCTTCCGGCACAATTAATTCCACAATACTATTATCTGGATCAAGATCAAACCGGTCTAAAATACTCGGTTGCGTCAGAGTTTTTGCCAAAGTACAACCCATTTCGTGTTCAGGAAAAACCACATGATCTGCCCCGACTTTTCTTAACAACTTAACATGAATCTCCGTTGAAGCTTTCGCCACAACATGAGGCACACCACCCTCCTTTAAATTTAAAGTCGTAATCACACTTTCTTCAACATAATTACCAATCGCCACAATTACTGTATCAAACTCAAACAAACCGGCTTGTTTTAAAGCATAAGATTCTGTTGAGTCTAATTGCAAAGCGTGGGATGCAAGGTGATCCGTTAAAACTTGAGTTACCCGCTTTTCATCGGTATCTATACCTAAAACCTCGTATCCCAAACCGTGTAACGTTTGGCAAACGGCCCGACCAAACCGGCCTAAGCCAATCACAGCAAATTGTTTATTGTCTTTACGCAAACTGCGTAAGAATCCAAGCGAAGAAAGATTCACAGCTAATAAGTAGAGCAACGATGTTAATCTACATTACCAACATTTACCCCCAATTTCATTTTTTTTGGAGTTTGAAAGATAGAAAAAACTTATCACACTCCTGCATCCTCAAACCCCCATTCCCCAGTCGCTACATTATCCCACCAGCAAATTTTCTTCCGGGTATTTCACCGACGTAGGTTTAGGATCTCCCAAAACAGCACCCATCAACAGCAAAATTCCAACCCGTCCGATATACATAGTGGCGATAATAATCAATTTCCCAGCAACAGAAAGCTTCGCCGTGATGCCGGTAGAAAGTCCTACCGTCGCAAAAGCAGACACAACCTCAAACAAAATTTGAAGAAAATCATCTGGAGAATTCAAGTTATAACCAGGATCAGTCAAACTAATCAAAGTCGTGCTAATAATCACCACCATCAGCGAGCCAAAAAATACCGCAATGGCTTTTAAAATCAAAGAAATGGGAATTTGACGCTGAAAACATTGCACCTCATCTTTGCCACGCAAAACAGCCTGCGTACAACTTCCTAATACGATAAAAGTTGTGGTTTTAATACCCCCGCCAGTTCCTCCAGGCGATGCGCCAACAAACATCAAAACAATGGTAAAAAACAAACCCCCACTCGTCATTTTTCCAATATCAATCGTATTAAAACCAGCCGTGCGCGGCGACACCGATTGAAACCAAGCCGCCATTAATTTATGCCCAAAACTTAACGGCCCAAAAGTCTCTGGGTTGTTAAATTCCATCACTAAAAATACTAGTGTTCCAAGGATTAAAAGCGCCAGAGTCGTGCGAGTCGCAATTTTGTAATTTAGCGGAAAAACCACACAAGCCGAACTTCTTTTAAATCGATCACGTCCCCACAAATACATATTCATAATCACCTCATAGCCAATTCCCCCAAAAATAATTAATCCAGGGACAACCAAATTAACCAGAGGCGATTTTACATAACCTATCAAATTATCCGAGAACAAACTAAACCCGGCATTATTAAACGAATTTACACTATGAAAAATCGACTGCCAAAGCCCCCCATAGAACCCAAATTTAGGCACAAAAACCAACATCAACAAAAACATCCCCGTCAGTTCAAACAACAGCGTCGTAGCAATAATTGACTGCACAAGCTGAACCACACCGGCCAACCCTTGCTTATCCAAAGATTGCTGAATCGCAATTTTTTCTTTCAAGCCAAACTTGCGGCCCAAAATTAACAGCAAAAACGTGGTGGCCGTCATATAACCCAAACCACCAATTTGCACCAAACAAACTAAAAATAACTGCCCCCAAAACGAATAATATTTTCCAATATCAACCACAGATAAACCAGTCACACACACCGAAGAAGTTGAAGTAAACAACGCCGTTACCCAATTACTCCACGACCCATCTTGAGTCGAAATTGGTAACATTAGCAACAGCGTACCCGCAAGAATAACCGCCAAAAAACCCAGGCAAATTGTTCGAGAAACAGTCATGGGATTTGAGATTAGAGATTTGAGATTTTAGATTGGTAGATTTTTCACCACCCAAATTAAAGCTTACTCTACCTCAAAATGTCATCTTTTGATTAAAGTTCCCAAGCCGCTTGAAAAAAATCTAACTCACACTGCATCGCATAGCGATAAGCCTCAGTTTCCTTTTCCCCTACTGCATAACTATCGAGCAACGTTTCTAACTGCTTCGCCAGCCCTTCAAACTCCACATTACTGTAAGTGGCAATCCACTCCCCATAAACATGATCAGGAATACCATTTTTTGCCAAAGATTGCCCCAAAAACGCATATAAACGCATACAAGGCACCATCGCAGCCGCCGTCACCCCCACCTCAGAACTCCAAGCCGTCGCTAATAAAAAATCCGTATAGCGACGAGTCGCAGCAGCCGGCCTCACCTCAGCCAAATTCACCCCCCATTTTTTCGCATAACTTTTATGCAATTTTAACTCCTCTAAAACCCCACTTGCTAACCCATGAAACACCTCAAAACCCTGCCAATCACCACATCTAGCCGCAGCAACACAATAAGCCCGCGCAAACGCCTCCAAAAAAAACGCATCTTGTCCCACATAATAACTAAATTGATATTTTGGCAAAGATCCACTGGCAATGCCCTGGACAAACTTATTTTGTAAACAAGCAATCGCTAAATCCTCATTCAACCGCCACAAACTTTCTGATAAACTCATAAACTTTTACCAAACAATTACTAACCTTGCTAGTTTAGAATAAAACAATTATCCCTAAACAAAAACCCACCATGAACTTATCCGAAGAAATAAAACAATTTTATGACAACTCCACCGGCCTATGGGAAGAAACCTGGGGAGAACACCTCCATCATGGATATTATGGCCCCAACGGAGACCAAAAAAAAGAGCGCAGACAAGCCCAAATTGACCTAATAGAAGAAATCCTAAAATGGGCCCCCATCCAAAACCCAAAAAACATCATCGATATTGGTTGTGGAATTGGAGGAAGCACTCTATATTTAGCAGAAAAATATAACGCCAACGCCACCGGCATCACCCTCAGCCCCGTCCAAGCAAACCGCGCCACAGAACGCGCCAAAAATGCCGGTTTAGACCACAAAACTCAATTCCACGTCATAGACGCCCTCCAAATGCCCTTTCCTGACAATTCCTTTGACCTGATCTGGTCATTAGAAAGCGGCGAACATATGCCAAACAAACAAAAATTTCTCCAAGAATGTTATCGCATCCTTCAACCCGGAGGCACATTTATTTTTGTTACTTGGTGTCATCGCAATTTAGACCAAAACTGCGGCGGACAACTCACAGACGACGAACGAAAACACCTAGCAGAAATCTACAGAGTTTATTGCCTTCCCTACGTCATTTCCCTAGCCGAATATGAGCAAATGGCAACAGAAGCCGGTTTCAAAAACATTCAAACAGCAGACTGGTCAAAAGCCGTCGCCCCCTTCTGGGATACCGTCATAGACTCAGCCCTTAACCTTGAATCAATTTTAGGCTTAATAAATGCCGGTTGGACAACAATTCAAGCCGCCCTTTCCCTACCATTAATGAGTAACGGATATAAACGCGGCTTAATAAAATTCGGCCTTCTTACCGGCACCAAATAATCCCTTATTTTCTTTCCCAGGTATTACCTGGGAAGCCTATCTACCTGCCCTCATCTACTTCTGCATCCATCCACTTAATCCATCTGCGTTCATCTGCGTTCATCTGCGGTTTAAAAAACCCCCTTTCCCACCTAAAACAAACGGTAAACTTGAGACGCCGCCCGATGAACCAAAGAATGCCGGTAAACCAAACTTCTCATATCCTCACAATACCCCCCACCAATCACACAAGCCACAGGAAAACCAGCCCCAACACAAGTAGATAAAACCTGCATATCCCGACGAAACAAACCACTATCAGTCATCGCCAACTTACCCAAACGATCCCCCACATGAACATCAACACCCGCATCATAAAGCACCAAATCAGGCTTTACCTCAGAAAGCAAATCAGGTAAATAATTCGCCAAAGTTTGTAAATACTCCTCATCCTCCATCCCCACCGGCAAAGGCACATCTAAATCACTTCTTTGTTTATTCAAAGGAAAATTAACCTCACAGTGCATCGAAAACGTAAAAACACTCTCATCCCCCTCAAAAATAAAAGCCGTTCCATCCCCTTGATGCACATCCAAATCAACAATTAAAACCTTCTTCACCAACCCCAACTTTTGCAAAACACGCACCGAAATCGCCAAATCATTAAAAATACAAAAACCAGACCCAAAACCAGGGAAAGCATGATGCGTACCCCCCGCAGTATTACAAGCCAAACCACACTCCAAAGCCAACCTAGCCGTTAAAATACTCCCCCCCACAGCCACACAAGTTCGATTCACCAAAGCCGGACTCCAAGGTAAACCAATCCGCCTTTGCGCCTTCGCATCCAAACTACCCTCACAATATCCCTTAACATAACAACAATCATGCACCAACTCAATCCAATCTAACGGAGGTATAACCGGCCTATAAAACTGATTTTTGCTTACCACCCCATCCGCCAAAAGCAACTCATAAAGCAACCCAAACTTTTCCATCGGAAAACGATGTCCCACCGGCAACGGCACCACATAATCAGCATGATAAACAATCGGCAGATCCATTACAATTTTTTTATCCTCAAATATTTTAAATTTTCACCCCTAAGCAACTTGCAGTTTATCAAAAATCAAGATAAAAACAAATAAACACCCCTTCCCCATACCAATATGGAAAACACAATAATTTGGCAACAAAACAACCCCAACCCAGAAAACCCCACCAACCTAAACATCATCCGTCAATGGTGGGCCGGTCTTTCTGGCCAAAAAATCACCTGGAAACACCGCATAATTCCCCCCACCGGCGACATCACCCAACTCGACTGGGAACCCCAACGTTTTGACGAAACCTTCGATCTAACCACCCCAGAATTACGCGGAATCACCCTTTATTGGCGCAAACCCGACAATTCCCAAGAACGCAACATCACCCCCAGCAAACTAGAATTTCACCCTCAACAGCAACAACTTTACATCTATCCCCAATCCCAAAAAACTCTCATCATTCGCATCGGATTACCCGAACTCATCTTTAACAAAATCCAAATCAACAATCCCGAAATTCAATACACAACAACCGGCCAAACTCCCACCCTTATTTTCCGAGATCCCAGCCAACTAATAGAAATCAAAATCTCCCTCACCTCAGAAACCCTCCAACAACTTAAACAACAACTTTTAAGTTAAATTTGCCTTGGCAAAATCTCCAGTTTGAGCTAAAATTTCCAAAAGTTTTTTCAAATCAGGGAAACAAAAAATGTTACAATTGATAATGCCGATAGCCTTCATATTAGGCGGATATATAGCCGGGAGAATTTTTGAAAAAATCATCCTCAATAAAATCAAAATAATTCTCTCCCGAAACCAAATAGCCGGCCCAGAAATTTTTGTCCACTCCTTGCGGGGAGTCACCCTAGTTTGGTTTCTAATTGCCGGCATTTACGGAGCAGTCCTCAGCCTCCAATTTAATCAAATTTTCTCTCAAAACATAGCAGACACCTTCATCAAAATTTTAACCGCCTGCTTCATTTATTCAGTCACCGTACTTATAGCCCGACTAGGAGTTTCTTTTGTTGAAATCTTAACCTCAAGAACCGAAGGAGTTTCCGCCTCCCTACTTTCCAACCTTGCCAAAATCACCATTTATGTATTTGGTTTCCTCACAATCTTACAAACCCTCGGATTTTCCATCACCCCAATTTTAGCCACATTAGGAATCGGAGGATTAGCCGTAGCCCTAGCATTTCAAGATACCTTATCAAACATATTTTCCGGCTTATACCTAATCATTTCCAAACAAGTCAGACCCGGAGATTACGTCAAACTAGAAACCAACCAAGAAGGATATGTAATCGATATAACCTGGCGAAACACCGTCATCAAAGAAATACCCAATAACATCATCGTTGTGCCAAACAGCAAACTCGCATCAGCAATTTTCACAAACTATCATCTCCCCTCCAAAGAAATCACCATAAAAGTCGAACTCGGAGTTAGTTATGATAGCGACCTCGAAAAAGTTGAACAAGTCACCGTCGAAGTTGCCCAAGAAATCATGGAAAAATTTTATCAAAAAGACACAAATTTTCAAGCGTTTATATGCTACGAAAACATGGGCGATTATAGCATAAAATTCAACGTTTACTTACGAGTAGCAGAAATTCGAGATAAAAGATTTGCCATCCATGAATTCATCAAAAAAATACACAAACGTTATAAACAAGAAAACATCCACATCCCCTTTCCCAGCGAAGACATTTACATCAAAAGATAAAACCTTATAAAAAACCAAAACTTCGACCACACCGGCCACCCCAGTCAGCCAAAACAGCCCAAACAGACTTTCCCTTCCAGAACCAGCCGCAACGTACAGACGTTCCGCGCCTTACCTCTCTACCCCAAAAATAGACCTAACCGTAAACGATTCTGATAATCTGAACCTTGGTCAGATTTGATGCAGTTGAAGGAGATCCAAGTGGAACGCACATTTTTAGCAATCAAACCCGACGGCGTACAACGCGGCTTAGTCGGCCAAATCATCAGCCGGTTTGAATCAAAAGGCTTTACCCTCGTTGGCCTCAAACTAATGAACGTCAGCCGAGAAAAAGCCGAACAACACTACGGCGAACACAAAGAAAAACCCTTCTTTGCCGGCCTAGTAGACTTCATCACCTCCGGCCCAGTAGTCGCAATGGTATGGGAAGGAAAAGGCGTAGTCGCCTCAGCCCGAAAAATCATCGGAGCAACCAACCCCCTCAACTCAGAACCCGGCACCATACGCGGAGATTATGGCATCGACATAGGCCGGAACATCATACACGGTTCCGATGCAGTCGAAACCGCCCAACGCGAAATCGCCCTTTGGTTCAACGACTCAGAACTAGCCGGCTGGGAACCCACCCTCACCAAATGGATCTACGAATAAACCAAGTGATTAACTAAAGCTTGACTGGTGACACTTGACGAGAAAAAAATCACTCACCAGCAAGTTTCCAGTAGAAATCAAACAACAGGGGCACCCCCATCGGAGTGCCCCAAAAATTATAAAAATTGCATCAACATTGACTCCAGCCTGATTAATCACGAACCTTCTCAGGTACATCCTCAGCCACCGGAGTCACCTTTTCCTCAATCTGAATCAACTTCCGCTTAGAAAAGCCCCACAAAAACAAACCACCAATCGCACTAATCATCAACCAATCAGGCGGCACCAAATCATCATTAAAAACCCTCAGCAAAAGCCGTAAACCCACCAAACCCACCGTCACATAACCGGCATCCTCCAAGTGGACAAACTCATCCAACCAGCGGATAAACAACCCCGCCATAAAACGCAACACCACAATCCCAATCGTCGCCCCAGTCAAAACCAGCCAAGTTTCATCAGAAACCGCTATCGCCGTAGTCACACTATCCAAAGAAAACGCCAAATCCGTTAGAGCAATCATTGGAATAGCCTGCCAAACATTCGCAAACCGAGGGCCATGATGCTCACCATCCTTTCCCTCAGCCGAACTAAAATGCTGGTAAACCAACCACAACAAATAAACCGCACCCAGAAACTCAAACTGCCAAAACTTAATCACCCAAGTAGCCGTTAAAATCAACCCCATCCGCAACACAAACGCCACCACCAACCCCAAGTTAAGCGCCTGACGCTGCATCCGTTCATTTCCCAACCCTTGAGAAATAGATGCCAAAGCAATCGCATTATCTGCCGACAGCACCGACTCCAGCGCCACCAAAATCACCAGCAGAAAAAACGCATCTACCCCGAAACTCGGATAAAAATCTAAAAATTGGTCTAACATTACCGCTTTTCGTGCCTCAGATACTTACAAACGACAAGCAATCAGCCCTTTGTCTGATTTAGCAAGATTCTCTTTACTCAGCTTAACCTGAACCTGAAAACCCGACCTCCCTCTGCCCCCTCCCCTTCTCCGCCCCAAGCCTAAGATTTCTTTTGTTGCAACTTGTAACAACACCCTTCCAGAAAAGCGCAAATTAGTTCAAATTGGTGAACGAAACAGTTTTTATCTGGAGTTTTATAGCCATGCCTTTAACTGACACACAAGTTCTCGTTGCCCTCGTCGTCGCCTTGATCCCAGGGATCTTGGCTTTCCGCCTTTCCACCGAACTTTACAAATAAACTCAAGATAGAGGGCCATCCCCAACTCTTGGGAAGTGTGGGTTTTCCACCACTCAACAAACTCTTGCTTAAAAAATTGTCCAATTGGTCACAAATTTTTTAGCCACTCCCCGGAAACCCCCACTCCAAACAGTCCTGACAGCCACAGCCAGCCGCTGAAAGCTGTGAGGGCTGTTTTTTTGAAGCAGATCGGTATGAGGCGACACCAATCTGGTAAAAACGGTAAAATTCAGCTATCCTAACAACCGCCATCTTTTAATTTAAAAGCCTGCCAATCGAAGCTCTAGCTATAGTAAATAAGTTGCCAAACTCACTTACTCTCACTCCTTCAGGCTGATTAACAACTCCATGACTGCCATTCAACCATCAAGAGAACTCAAGCAACCGGCCCAAAAAAGCCGCGTGCGAACCCCTACAAAAGCGCGGCGCAAACAGCGTTCAAATCCTCACGTTGTCATCGCTACAGAAACAACCCTCAAATTAGCTGTTAATGTTGTCCTTTCAATCGTCGCGGTTACTGCCTTAGTAAAACTATTACCTCACAACCGCTCAGGCCAAGAAAAACTACAGCAAATTCAAACCGAAGTCAAACAAACCGAAGATCGAGTCAAAGCCCTACGAGCAGATTTTAATCGCTCATTTGACCCGCAACAAGCCAAAACAATCATGCAAGAACACAGTCACCGCACTGATCCCGAACAATTACAGGTTATCTGGCTAGAAAATCAAAAAACCCCAGACTTAACCGCAACTCCCCCAACTCCAGAAATGGATTTTTAAGCACTCATCGGTGGCATAAGTTCTTTCAGCCAGCTTTCCACCCGACAAACCAAGCGACGATCTGAATCATTCCCCAATTGCTCTAAAGCTCGCCGGTAGTCCGCCACCGCATAATTCCAATCGCCCAATAAATGATAAGTCCGCCCTCTTTCTGCCCAAATTTTGCCCTTCAATCCCCCCAGCAGCAAGGCAAAATCAAAATTATCTAACGCTAACTCATAAATTCCCATATCTCGAAACGCTATTCCCCGATTGATCCAAGCCCTAATATTAGCTGGGTTGAGGTCAATGGCAATGTCATAATTAGCGATGGCGGCAATCAAGTCCCCAATGCTGGCATAATAATTCGCCCGATTGTTATAGGCACCGGCCAAATGCGGATTCAGCAAAATGGCCCGATTATAATCAGCTATTGCTTTATCGAGTTGTCCATTTCTGGCATACATCAGCCCTCGGTTATTGTAATCTGTCGCACTCAACGGATTCTTGCGAATTAACTCACTCAAAATTTCAATGCTAGTCTGCAAATCACCAATCTCAGCAGCTTGCAGTGCGCAGCGGCGTGTGGTGCTAGGATCTTCGGAAATATATTCGGGAGCGGTCGTTTGTTGGAGGTTCGTCATCGAGTGAGAATTCATAGCCTTATCCCTGGTAGCCTTTGAGAAACACTGTATTAGCTTCCTTCTTTAGACGGAATCCTTGTCTGTGTCAGTTTCCCATGCGTCTTGAAATTCTGCCCCAACTGGCACAGCAAGCGGTTTTTTTTACCTGAACTCCCTACAGTTTCGCCTTTAAAAGCTTTATTCCTTGCCTGACAATCTTTTAACTGGTACAGCTTTTTTTATTCCTCTTCCCGTCTTCGACTCTTCCCCCCCTCCCTAAGTAGGGAATAGGGGGATTAGGTTTTTACTTTATGCCGCATCTGCCAAAACAGAGTCGTGCGTTAATAAATCCACAGCAGCTTGATATTGTGGATCAGCTTCGGTAGCAACTTGGGATCGGGTAATGCCTTCGAGTTTCACCAAGCGATCCGGCGTGATGCCTAGTTTATGAATATCTCGGTGATTGGGGGTTTCGTATTTAGCGACGGTGACAGCCATCCCTGAACCGTCGGAGAGGTCAAATAACGATTGAATTAAGCCTTTACCAAAGGTTTTTTCGCCTATCAAAACTGCCCGCCCGTTATCTTGCAGGGCACCGGCTAAAATTTCACTGGCGCTGGCGGTACCTTGATTCACTAATAAGACTAACGGATCGTTGGTCAAAGCTTCGCCAAAGGCTTCAAAACCGCCTACTATGCCTTGCCGGTTGACGGTGTAGACGATGGTGCCGGTGTCTAACCATAAACGGGCAATTTCGATGCCGGCTTGCAATAACCCCCCCGGATTATTTCGCAAATCAAGGATATATCCTTGGGCTCCTTGTTTTTCAAAGTTGGCTATGGCGTGGGCAACTTCGGCGGTGGCGTTGGCATTAAATTGATTGAGGCGGATATAACCGATTGGTTTACTGCCGGTGGGGTTTCGCAGTTCTGCATACACTGGGTTAAGGGCAATTCGATCCCTTACCATATCAATTTTTAAATTCTCTTGACTATTTTCTCTTTTTATGGTAAGCGAAACAGAGCTACCAATGGGGCCGCGCATTTGGCCAGCCGCATCATCAAGGGAAAGACCGGCGGTAGAGATGCCATCAATTTCAAGGATCTGATCGCGGGGTTGAATGCCGGCCCGTGAAGCCGGAGAACCTTCGATAGGCGCGACTACTTCAATTTTTCCATCTTCGTCGAGGACGATTTGCAAACCTACGCCGGTGAGTTCGCCGGAGGTGCTGACTTGTAAATTTTGATATTGATCTGGCGTCAATAGGCGGGTAAAAGGGTCGTCCAAGCTTGCCAGCATTTGAGAAATAGCGCCATAAGTTTCTTCGCGGCTTTTGAGGGGTAATTTGAGGGCTTTTTGCCGGATTTTCCACCAATCTTGATGGTTAAAGGTGTCATCCACATAGGCACGTTTAACGATGCGCCAAGCTTCGCTATAAAGCTGTTGTTCCACGCCAGAGGCGGCGCTCTCGCTTAGGGCTGAGGCGCTTTGGGAAAGCCCGCTAAAGGAGATAACTAGAATCAGTGCTATTTTGAGAACCCAGGAAACTCGTTTGTGCATGGTGGTTAATATTTGATGAGAATGATTTGCCGCCTTAGCCTTTGTATTTATCGGCATTGACACGAATTGTCGAAATAAAACTAAAAAAAAATTTAGCTTTTGAGTTCGGACGGCTTGACTGTGGTAAGAGATTGTTAAAACTATGTTACAAAACTGCCGTCACCAGTAGGGCTGTGGAGAGAAAGAAAGGTTTGTTAAGAAAGTGTTTAGTTGGGGAGGGTAAATGAAATTATCAGCGGATGGGTAATATTATTTACCAGCCCAGCCAAAATAATGATGTATTAATGCCTACCAAGGACGAAACTGTGCCAGCGAAGCCCCAAAGGCTTTGAAAGACAATCATGCCAGCCAGAATGTCCCAAGCTTCCCAAAAAAAAGCCAAAAAGCGGAATTCAGAAATGTGATAAAATTTAACAACTGACTCATAGATGATCAACCGGCATCAAAGCCTTTGGCAAAAGCCTTTGACAGCTATGTGTTCCGACACACGCAGCGAATTTAACTCGCGCACGTTTCCTGTGCCTTGGGGAGGGCTCTCGCCTTTCCTCTCCAATGACCCGCTACGCCATAACAAGCGTTGCCTGAGTGAGGGGAAGTGTTGAGAAATAAAAACGGCAACCTTGACAACATAACAGTGATCAGGTAAAATTAATCGCCCCTTAGCGAAAGCTGAGGTTTGCAGATTGAAGCCGCTTCACTCTTGAAAGGAAGAAGCAGAAACGTTAAATTTTCTAGTACAGCAATAAATTTTTTTGGGAACGCTTGCTTTATGGCCAACGTCTATGACTGGTTTGAGGAGCGCCTGGAAATTCAGGCTCTCGCAGATGATGTAACAAGCAAGTACGTCCCCCCCCACGTCAACATTTTCTATTGCTTGGGCGGGATCACCTTGACTTGCTTCTTGATCCAGTTCGCCACTGGATTCGCCATGACGTTTTATTACAAGCCGACGGTAACTGAAGCGTTTTCCTCGGTGCAGTATTTGATGACTGAGGTTAACTTCGGTTGGCTCATCCGCTCCATTCATCGCTGGTCCGCAAGCATGATGGTATTGATGATGCTCCTGCACGTTTTCCGAGTTTACCTGACTGGCGGTTTCAAAAAGCCCCGCGAGTTAACTTGGGTAACAGGTGTGATTTTGGCAGTTATTACCGTTTCTTTTGGTGTAACTGGCTATTCTCTGCCTTGGGATCAGGTCGGTTATTGGGCAGTTAAGATTGTGTCAGGGGTTCCGGAAGCCATCCCGGTTGTGGGATCTCTGATCGTTGAATTGCTCCGGGGTGGCGAAAGTGTTGGTCAAGGGACTCTGACCCGCTACTATAGCTTGCACACCTTTGTTTTGCCTTGGTTGATTGCGGTGTTCATGTTGTTGCATTTCTTGATGATCCGCAAACAAGGCATCTCTGGGCCGTTGTAAAAAGCAATGCAATTGTAGAGACGTAAGTTATTGCGTCTCTACAGGGTTTTGAAATAAGAAAATTCAAGACTCTTAAAATGATTTCAGCGAGCGCACAGTAACAGGAGAACACACCCGACTATGGCAACTATTAAGAAACCGGATCTCAGCGATCCCGTATTACGCGCCAAATTGGCGAAAGGCATGGGCCACAACTACTATGGTGAGCCGGCTTGGCCTAATGACTTGCTCTACATCTTCCCTGTGGTGATTTTGGGAAGCATCGCTCTCTGCGTGGGTTTGGCTGTGTTAGATCCCGCGATGGTGGGTGAGCCTGCTAATCCGTTTGCTACTCCTTTGGAAATTTTGCCGGAATGGTATCTGTGGCCGGCTTTCCAAATCCTCCGCATTTTGCCTAACAAGTTGCTGGGGATTGCCGGTATGACTTCGATTCCTCTGGGTTTGATGCTGGTTCCTTTTATTGAAAATGTGAACAAGTTTCAGAATCCTTTCCGCCGGCCGGTTGCTACCGCTGTATTCATGTTTGGTACTTTGGTGACTTTGTGGTTGGGTGTCGGTGCTGTTATGCCGATTGACAAGTCTCTGACTTTGGGCTTGTTCTAAGTTACAGCGATTTCCCTTCTTTAACGCCTGTCAGGTTTTCTGTAAGTGCTAGTTGTACTTTGAGAAATACTGACAGGCGCTTTTAATTTAAGATTTTATTAAGATTGACTAAAATTTTTAGATTTTATTTAGATTGAAAATTAAAAACTTTGCCCCGGATATGCTACGGGTTGCAGTGCGAAGTTTGATAAA
Organism: Ancylothrix sp. D3o; assembly: GCF_025370775.1. Taxonomy (NCBI): domain Bacteria; kingdom Bacillati; phylum Cyanobacteriota; class Cyanophyceae; order Oscillatoriales; family Microcoleaceae; genus Ancylothrix; species Ancylothrix sp. D3o. The sequence continues at coordinate 201,336 of NZ_JAMXEX010000009.1, forward strand.
AATTTAAACAAAAAAAGCTAAGTTAGCGGCACAATGGTAAGTGATATTCTTACCCCATCAACCATAGGTTAGGCTTGGTTATGTTTAAAGAAAAACATTTGACAGTTCAGAGTGATTTGTCTGTCTTAACCAAAGTGCAGAAGTGGTTTGAAGCTTTTTGTGCAGAAAATAGCGCTAAGTTTGCTTGGCCGCAAAGGCAGGTTTATGCGATGGAGTTGGCTTTGGCGGAGGGGTTTACAAATGCTGTACGCCACGCACATCAGGACTTGCCGCCGGCGACTCCTGTTAAAATTGATTTGGCGTTGTGGGATGACCGCCTAGAAATCCGCATTTGGGATCGGGGTAAGCCTTTTAATCCTGATTTGTTGGAGGAACCAAAACCGGGGACGCTTCAGGAGGGGGGTTATGGTTGGTTTTTGTTGCGCCGGTTGGCGGATAAGGTGCTTTATGAGCGTCATCAAGACCGGCAAAATTGTTTGTTGATTGTTAAGTATGATTTTCAGCAAGATGAGCGGTAAAGGCTCTTTTCATTGATGGCTTTTTTGGGGCCGGTGAAATAGCAAATTTTCTGAGAATTTTATCTTGTGGTCTGGCATAATTTGAGCTAATTTCTAGCATCTTACAGTTTTTAGATCCGGGGTGTTGGTATGTTAATTTAACCGCATCCTTTAGCAGATTAAGGCTGATGAAGACAAGTTTTTCCGAAAAAGACGATCTTGTGGATGAAAAAGAAATCGATGTTTTTGTGTTTTTGGAGGTTTTTTGTAGTGAGGGGGGTATTCAATCTTATGTTAAGGATCTTTTGAAGGCTTATAGTTCTATAGAAGGTCGCAAGGCTGAGGTTTTTATTTTAAGAGATAGTCCTGATTCTGATATTTTTTTTGCCTCAGAGTTTTTAAAATTTCACTTTTTGAAGACTTCACCGGCCTCTTTTGGTAGAATTCGTCTGGCTTTTAGTCTGGCTTCTTTTTTGCTGCTCAAACGTCCCCGCCGGCTTTTTTGCGGTCATGTTAAATTAGCACCATTAATACATTTTCTTTGCACAAAAACCCATATTCCTTATACGGTTTTAACCTATGGAAAGGAGGTTTGGGAACCGCTAAAAGGCAGTTATCAAAGGGCGCTTTTAGAGGCGGAGGAAATTTGGACTATTAGCCGTTATAGTCGTGATAAGGCTTGTGAGGCTAATGCGTTAAATCCTGAGAAATTCAAGATTTTACCTTGTGCGGTGGATGGGGAAGTTTTTACACCGGCCCGCAAATCTTTAACACTTTTGGAAAAATATAATTTAAAAGATAGCCGCGTTTTGATGACGGTGGCGCGGTTATGGTCTGGGGATATCTATAAGGGGGTGGATGTGACAATTCAGGCATTGCCAGAGATTGCACAAAAAGTAAAAAATGTCAAGTATTTAGTCATTGGCAGAGGAGACGACCGGCCCCGTTTAGAGAAAATAGCCGAAGAGTTGGGGGTGAGGGATAAAGTAGTATTTGCCGGGTTTGTGGCGAGTGAAGAGTTGGTGGAACATTACCGGCTGGCGGATGTGTACGTTATGCCGTCTCACGAAGGGTTTGGGATAGTGTATTTAGAGGCGATGGCGTGTGGAGTGCCGGTGGTGGCCGGAGATGCGGATGGTTCGGCTGATCCGCTGTTGGATGGTAAGCTGGGGTGGCGCGTCCCCCATCGGGATGCAGGAGCAGTTGCGCTGGCTTGTTTGGAAGCCTTGGAGGGGAAAGATAGCAGGTGTGATGGCGAGTGGTTGAGAAACGAAATGATCAAGAATTTTGGTAAAGATGCGTTTGAGGGCCGGTTTAAACAGATGCTTGATTTGTGATTAGTATGGAAGTATCCCATTAAAGCGCAATATTAGGAGAATTCCCCGTGACTCAGCGCAGCACAAACACATTTCAATTTAACCTTTCTGGAGTAAGCAACTGGCTGACTTTGTTGGCGATTGTGTGGTTAGTAGCAACATTTGGTTTAGGCTGGTTGGTAAATTCCTTGTTAATTTTATTAGGATTGGCCTTGTTTGTACCAGCCGTAGCATTTTTTGGACTGCGGTGGTGGTTAAATCGAAATTTAATACAAGCTGAATGTCCTGTTTGCAGCTATGAAATGTCTGCCTTAAACCAAACTCAACTACAATGTGCCAATTGTGGAGAACCGCTGCAAGCAGTCAACGGACAATTAGAACGTTTAACACCCCCAGGCACTATAGATGTAAAAGCCGTTGACATTTCGGCAGCACAATTAGAAGACAAATAAACTGTAGATTCCAACCACACCCCTAACGATCAAACCCTAAACCCATCTGCGTTAATCTGCGTTAATCTGCGGTTAAAAAAAATCAACCCCAATCGCTCAAGGATTTTTCGTTACCGACAAACTAAACGGATGCTGACCACCGGCCCGATCTCCCACATAAATGTTATAAGTTCCGGGTATCCACAACCCTGAAATTTCTGGTTGGGCTAAACCACAAAACCGGCCCGTCGGCCCTTCTATTAAAAGCGTTGGCTGACCGGCTCCTTGAACGGAAAAACGTAAATAAGTAAATTGCTCTGTTAATTGAAGTTGCAAATTAGGTGCAGCAGAGATTGAACCGCAGTCACCGCTGTTTTTTCCACCGCCAGAGGTGCCGGTGGTGATGGGTTTGGGGTCGGGGTTAAAACCGGGGGCTAAAATGACTTGTGCTTGAGCAATAACGCTGCTGAGTGCACCCCATATTAGGCCGGTTGCGGCGCTGATAAGGATTGTGCGGGTTAATTTTTTCATAGTTTGCGTCACAATGCTAGATATTTATTATTTATCTGACGAGAGGGGGGAAAACCCGGTTCCGATGCCATATGGAGGCGATTTTTTTTCACGCAGAAGAACCGGAGAGAGCTTTTTGTGGGATGGAAAGATTAAACAAGTTAAAATAGCGGTGCTGGATTTAAAAATAAGGCTAAGGCTATGAATTATTTTACTAATTTCGAGGGGGTATTGTCCCCTATGCAAGCCTTATCGCGTCACTTGTTAAAGTGGTACAAAAGGTTAGCTATTTTTGAAGATGGGGCGGTTATTATAGTTTGCATAGAAAAGCGCTAAATTGCAAATCGCTTTTTATTGGTTAGCTATTTTATTTAAAATAACGAGTAATTACCTGTAAATCCTCTGATGGCAAGTTCTAGTGTTCCTTTCGGTATTGAGCGGTTAAAACAAGTGTGGCCCTCTAAAACAAATGCTTTGCCCCTGTTGACGCGACGTTGCGGTGCTTGGGCTGCGGAAGTTTCTATTATTTTGGCAAGTGCGCTGATTCCTTTTGGTTGTGGTTTGTATGCTCAGTCTCACTTATCTGAGAAAGCGGTACCACTGAATCCAATTTTGTCGGCAACTCAGGTGGGGGTGGCGAAAAGTTTGGCCCTTCCTTTGCGGGAAACAAAGCAAAAGGTTTCGCCTTTAACTAATTTGTTTTGGACAGGGGCCCTTGTGATGCCTTGGGTTGTTGCCGGTTGGCAGCTTTATTTGTTGGCGAAAACCGGCAAAACTCTCCCGAAACGTTGGTTTAATTTGCAGGTGGTGACGGCTTCGGGTGAGGCGCCGGGTTTTAGTAAAGCTTTGTTGCGTGAGGGTAGTCGCTGGGGTTTGCCGGTGGGGGTTGGTTATACAATTTGGCGTTATGGTGGGGCGGTGCCAGATTTGGGGATTTTGACCGGCTTGGTGGCGGTGTTGATTGTGGCGGATGGGGTTTATGGGTTATTTTTCCGCCACCGCTGTACTTTCCATGACCGGCTGGCGGGGACTTTTGTTCAGGAGGCTGATTCTATTTTGCCGGCGTTTAGACAATTTGATGCGCCGCGTGGGGAATCTCAGTGGAATGAGGCTGATGAGGATGAGGCGATTGCTGCTTTGGTGGTGAGTGAAAAAAGTCAGTGGTCTAAACCTGGGTTTTGGTTTTGGGTTCGCCGCCATCCGGGTGTGGCGATTTTGATTGGCGGTGTTTCGGTTTTGGGGTCGATTTTGCTGACGTTTGTGGGGACTCAGGTTTATATTCAAGGTCAGGAAAATTTGCGGGCCGGTAAAAGGCAGGAAAATGAGCGTTTTTTACAGTTAGTTAATAAGTTTGCAAGTGATGAAAGACGCGGGGCTATTTTGGCGTTGGCAACGCTTCAAAGTCCTGATGCGGAGGTGATGGTTTTAGCGGATTTGTTGAGTTTAGAAAGTGACGCGCAACAGTTAGAGGCTATTTCTCAGGCTTTGGTTAGTGCGGGGCCGAAGTCTTTGCCTTATTTACACCGGCTGAATTTATCGCTGCGGAATGATTTGGATGGCGTGCGCTATGGGGGATCTAAGCAGGAAAAAAGAACTGTGGCTTTGCGTTTGCGGACGACTCAGCGGGCGATTTCTAAGATTTTGATGCTTTATAATGATCGTGTTCATGGGGCGGATTTGAGCCGCACAAATTTGGGGCAAATGAGTGAGCCGGCTCGGTTTAATTTGGTGTTGGATAAGTTGGATTTGTCGGGGATTGTTTTAAAAGGGGCGATTCTTTCTGGGGGTAGTTTTCAGGAGGCTCGTTTTTCTGGGCCGGGTGAGGATAATTTGTTTGGTACTTTTGATGATCAGTTTGCTGATTTGAGTGGGGCGGAGTTGAAGGAGGCGAATTTGTCTCGTGCTTTGCTGGCGGGGGTTTTGTTGAATAATACAAGTTTGATTCGGGCTAATTTGGCGAAGGCTAATTTGGCGAAGGCTAATTTAAGTGGGGCGAATTTAAGTAGTGCGGTTTTGATGGGGGCTTCTTTGCGAGAGGCTGTGTTAAAAAATGCTCGTTTGACGGGGGCTGATTTACAGGATGCTTCGTTGGTTGGGGCGAATTTAGTGGGTGCTCGTTTGGCTGAGGTTAAGGCGGCTGGGGCGAGTTTTAAGGGTGGGAATTTAAGTCAAACTGAGTGGAAGGGTGCGGATTTAAGGAAGGTTGTTTTGAGTGGGGGTAATTTAGAGTATGCTGATTTTTCTTCGGCTTCGCTTGAGGGGGCGTTTTTGCGGGGTGCGATGTTGAGATATGCGAGTTTTCGGGATGCGAATTTGGTGGGGGTTGATTTGCGGGGGGCTAATTTGCTGGGGGCTGATTTTCAGGGGGCGCTTTTTGTTGAGGAGGAGGTGAAGAAGCCGGATCAATTTATCCAAAAGGTGGGTAGTGGTTCGCCTTCTTTGGGTTTGCAGGGGGTGGATTTTTCTAAGGCGAAAAATTTGAATGTTAAGCAGTTGAGTTATATTTGTGAGCAGGGGGGTTTGCATCCGAAATGTGGGTTTATGGGCCGGTAAATTACAATTAAACGCCCTCTGGGGGTGTTTTATTAAGATCATACTAGATACGATTTTTATAGGGTCTTTTTGTTGGGGGATTTTTTAACCGCAGATGTTCGCAGATGTTCGCAGATGTATGGCAGGCAAGATGCCTGCTCCACAGATAGGTTATTTTTTAAAGCGGTTTTGGTAGAAGTTATAAAGTTTTTTTACTCCACAATATCTTTCTGCAATCCCTAAAAAATCACCGGCCTTAAGTTAAAATTAACCAAATCGCAAAATAGCAGGCAAGTGAGGAGTATAAAATGGAACATCTAAAAAAGTTGGTATGGGGAATGAGTTTACTCACAGCCTCAACAACAGCAGCATTGACTTTTAATGCTGGATTCGCCTACGCACAAGCCGCCTATGGTAGCTATGTCGGTGTCGGCGGATCGTTTGGTAGCGGTGGCGAAGATCGTCAAGGGCAAACCGCTGGCGTTATTGCCTTTCGTTATAAACTTTTAGAAGTACCGATTTCTTTACGCGCACAAGCTTTTTTAAATGGCGATGGTGCGGCTATTGTTCCGACAGTTTCTTATGATATTCCTACTAATTGGCAAACCGATGCTTATGTGGGTGCTGGGGTTTCTATTGCGGGTGGTGATACGCCGGTGGGAAATAAGCCAAGTTTTGCCATTCAGCCTGGAATTGATTACTCTTTACCTAATAGCCGCCTAGTCTTTTTTGGGAATGCAATTATTGCTTTTGATGCTTATCGAGAACAAGGGGGTGCAGCATTTTCTTTACAAGGTGGTGTGGGGTTACGATTTTAAGGGAAATGGTGGGCAATGTCCCACCCTACAAAGGTTTGATGTGAGCCGGTGGCCAGTATATTTTATACGCTTTTCCGATAATATTAGAGGCCGGTAAATATCCCCAAACGTGCGAATCAAAGCTATCATTCCGGTTATCTCCTAAGACAAAATAAAAGCCGCTTGGTATCACTTCGGGCCCCCATTCATAAAGGGGAGGTGCTGCAATATAAGGTTCATCTAAAGGAATGCTATTTAGAGATACAATGCCTTTTTTTATTTCAATAACTTCCCCTGGTTTTCCGATAGTCCTTTTAATAAATAAAGTGTCTGCCGGCACATCTTTGTTTTGGGCTGCTTTCGGTGCCTGAAAAACAATTAAATCACCTTTTTGGGGAATAAAATTGCTAGATTTATCGACAAAAATGCCATCCCCAATTTGCAAAGTAGGCAGCATTGAATCACTGGGAATACTGAACTTTTGAACTTTGCTTTCGATCCAGGCCGGTAAATAAGTAGTGATAATTCTTAGAATTAAAACCAAAACCACAAAAAAAATAATCAAATGTTTATAATGGCGGGGTTTGCGGTCAACAATTAAGTAAGAATGATAAGAAGCAAGCGCATATAACACCGGCGGAACTAAAAGCAATTGACGATAGAAAACGGCCAAATTTGCAAACAAAACAATCCCTGATAACAAAATCCCAGCCATCACAGCTTTTTCCAAATATAAATGCCCCAAACCTGGTAAAATCTGCGAAAGAAACACCGCTAACCAAGGATCTTTTGGGCTAGATTTTGATTTAACTTTTTTAGGGTAAGGTGTCGCATTTTGCCCCCTTTTTTTTCCGCTAATGCAATGATAAGCATCAACCAAATTCCATAAATATCCCCCAACTCCCGCACCTAAACCCGCCATTCCTAAAAGAGTATTTCCCCGCGCCGCAAAAATCGACCAAACAGAAAACGCTATTAAACTTGTTAAACTGATTAAAATTACACTTCCTTTTAAAATTTTTCCGGCATAAATTTGGCCTGAGCCTGGCAAAACCAAAGACAAATTTACCGCTAACCAAGGCTCTTTTATACGGGAAGATGCAGGCTGATAGATAGTTTGCAAAACCTTACCTCCTTCACCCCTCTATTCAAAAAAAGAGGGGAATTTATCAATCTTTTGCCTCAACAAATACGGCCTATTTAATTTAACTTATTTAGGCGGATGCCGGTGAACAAGAAGCGCGCTTGCTTGATCATTTGGTACTACCAAAACCTCGCTAATATTCACATGAGCAGGTCGGGTTACACAGAAAAATACCACATCCGCCACATCATCCCCCGTCAAAGGAGTTAAGTCTTGATAAACCTTTTTGGCGCGGTCAGTATCTCCATGAAATCGCACAATACTGAACTCAGTTTCCACTAACCCCGGTTCAATTTCCGTCACCCGAATAGGAGTACCAAGTAAATCTTGTTTTAGTCCTTCTGAAATTGCCCGCACAGCCGCTTTTGAGGCACAATAAACACTCCCCCCCGGATAAGCAGCACGACCGGCAATAGAGCCAATATTCACGACATGACCGCTACCTCTTTTTACCATCCCAGGAACAACTGTTCGAGTTACATAAAGCAACCCTTTAACATTCGTATCAATCATCTCTTGCCAATCTGGGATCGAGCCTTCATGGAGTTTTTCTAGCCCCCGACTTAACCCAGCATTGTTAATCAAAATCTCGATATTTTGCCAATTTTCAGGAAGATTTGAAAACACCTGCTCGACTTGTTGTAAATCTCGCACATCAAGCGAAATAAGATACGTTTCACAGCCGTATTCTTTGCGGAGTTCCTTAGCAAATTCTTCCAGCTTGTCATATCTTCTAGCGGCTAAAATTAACCTCGCACCGGCCCCCGCAAACACCCGCGCACAGGCAGAACCTATGCCACTTGATGCGCCGGTGATTAGCACAATTTTGTCTTTAACAGAAATCATTTCACTCCTTTTAAATTATCCCCAAAAACTTAACCCTTATTTACCCATATTCACCCGCTGAGTAACAGCAGTCATACCATCTTTTCGCACAACAATTGCTGAAAGCCATCGCGGTTGATTTTCTGCCGGCGCGCTACCAATCTTAAATAAACCTCCAGCTTGTAAAATTTCTAATTCAAAGGGAGTTGGTGTTAAATAAGTCTCAGCTTTCACCGGCTCTTCTAACGCGCTACCCAAAAGTAAATCCGTCTCCAGAGGTTCTTGCACAACCGCATCAAAACTATATTCCTGACCGGCCTTAATTTGCGCCGGCAATTTAATGTCTAACGTCGGAGGTTTTGCGCCGGTAGTCACTTGAGAACGTTCAGTTAAAATTTCTTGCTGAACAATTTTTTCCTGCTCATAACGCTGACGAGAACGTAAAGTAGCATTCAAAGTAAACTCTCGGCCATTATTCGACTGCTTGCCAACAATTTGAGTAATTGTTTCCGCAACAATTGTCTTGCCATCAACTTGCCAAGATTGCAACTCCGTACGATAGCTAATTTGCGGATAACGCTTCCAAAATTCCACCAAAGCATTTTGCAGATTATCACGAGTTAAACCGTCACTGTGGCTAAAACTTTGACTATAAAAATCCATCACCGCATTAATATCTTGCCGGTTAGCAGCGCTATCAATTTTAGTCAAAATAGCCTTAAGCTCAGGAGGTGCAGTATCCGGCGTCGCGGCCATCGCACCGGCACACCATAGCACAAACCCCAGCACAGCACCGAGTCCAGACATTTGAGAAAAACAGAAACGAGATTGAGATTGACGCATCATGGTGGTAATTTGAATAATTGGCAGACAAAGCGCAGCCAACTTATATCTTAGAATTTAGATTTTAAATTGGCGAATACAGAAAAAATCTCTTTTTTCCAACAAACTCTCTTCCCAGCCTCCACATCTGCTCCGCTAACATCTGCGATTAAAACTCCAAAACCTCACAATGACTACCCAACCCAAAAAACTCCTAATCGCCGCCAGCGGCACCGGCGGGCACTTATTCCCAGCACTTGCAGTAGCCGAACAACTCCAAGATTGTGAGATACAATGGCTAGGAGTCCCCGACCGGCTCGAAACCCAATTAGTGCCCAAACAATACCCCCTGCATAGTGTCCCCGTCGAAGGCTTCCAAACAAAAGGGCTCGGAACCGTAAAAGTTTTTGCCAAACTTGTCAGTTCGGTATTTACCGTGCGCCGGCTCCTCAAAAAAGGCAAATTTGACGGCGTTTTCACCACCGGCGGATATATCGCAGCCCCCGCCATTTTAGCAGCGCGTTCTCTCGGATTACCGGCCATTCTCCACGACTCCAACGCCTTACCCGGAAAAGTAACGCGCTGGTTTAGCAACTTTTGCACCGTAGTCGCCCTTGGCTTTGAAGCCGCATCCGCCTATTTACCTCGTGTAAAAACCCTTTATGTCGGCACGCCGGTGCGAAAACAATTTTTATCAGTCCAGAAATTAAATTTGCCGGTGCCGGACAATGTACCCCTAATCGTCGTCACGGGTGGCTCACAAGGTGCTGTAGCATTAAATAAATTAGTGAGAGAATGTGCGCCGGCCTGGTTTGAGCAGGGAGCATGGATCGTTCACCAAACCGGCGAAAATGACCCCGATGCACAAAGTTTGCAACACCCGCAGTATATTTCGCTACCGTTGTATGACAATATGGCCGGTTTATTTGAGCGGGCAGACTTGGCAATTTCGCGGGCCGGTGCCGGTACCTTAACAGAATTGGCAGCAACAGCCACACCGGCAATTTTAATCCCCTATCCCTTTGCCGCAGAAGATCACCAAGCCTTTAATGCCGCCGTATTTGAACGTGCCGGTGCCGCTGTGATGTGCCGGCAACAGCAACTTACAGCCGAAAAATTGCAGAGTTTGGTTTTAGACTTGTTGAAATCGCCAGAGCGGTTGCAAGAAATGGCAGATAAGGCGCGTTCCTTAGCAGTTCCCAATAGTGCGAGCCGGTTGGCCGGTTTGGTAAGAGAATATTTGGCCAATTAATCAAAAATCGCCGGCTTTTTTAGGAAAATGAGAGAGGGCTGCCATAAACCTTTAAAAAACCTCTTTTTTTATCTTGATGCTTTTTTCTAAAAAAGAAGTTTTAGTAATCACAAAAACGCCTTTTAAAGACAAACGCAGGAAAGTCGAGAAACCAAGTTTTTGAGCAGTATGGCAACAAAATCAAATCGAGGATGCCTGATAGAAAAACCTAATTTCTAAGCATACGAGTGCGTTTGTCCTGATGCCGATCAATTTGCCCCAAATCCTTAATCCCTAAATATGTCACCGGCAGAATTTGAATATTTAATCAAAAAAACCGTCACCTATCTTGAATTTCACAGCGATGATTCCGCCAAAGAATTAACCGCCGAGTGGGGGAAAATCCTGGCAGAAATTCAGGCGATCAAAAAAAAGAAAGCCAGCAAAAAAGCCGGCCCTCACGCCCCAAAATTAACAGGAGAAAATAAAGATTAAAATTCCCCCTCCCCGGCCAAAACTAAACATGGGGAGGAGGCAAATTAACAGAAAAAACCTAACCGGCCAAACTTTCTAAACTCAAAGGCACCATATCGCCAGTCGTTGTAAAGCCTAATAACATTGGCTCTTGCGGTCGGATGAGCTTGCCGGTGAGTACACAATGCTCTTCTTTTTCCGCCGTCGCCGAAAACGAGGCCCGAATATCATTTCTCGAAAAATTAGATCGATAATCTCCAGACTTTTGCTGAACGTAATTCCAGAGAATATCTCGAATTAACGCCTGATATCCCTGGTTTCCAGACAATTCTTTAAGCTTTTCTTTGAGATCCCGCTCCAATCGAATGCTGGTAACTTCCATCTCGGTTGTAGAAGTACGAGTCAGGGTCTGCATAAATTTTCCTCCGATAACTAGACAAGCTTGTAATATTAGTGTAGTATATTGGCTGTAGGATTCAAGTAGTAGCCTTCAAAGAGTTTTCCCGTGAACAGTCTAACCCTCGCCTCCACAACCGTTTTTGCAATCCAATGCCTCAGCCATTGGGAATCAGCAGATATGGATGTGGAGTTTATTTTTGTGGGTTTTTCGGGTTTGCCACAGCAAAACTACAGCAATAATAAAAACAATAATTATTCTGCCGCTATTCGGCGGGCACCAGAGAAAGCAAAGCAAGGAAGCGAGGTACACATTACTGTACCAACATAGGGCGAAAAATCAACTTTAACGGATTTTTATCACCCCCGCTTCCAACGAACAGAGGCGGGGGTGATTTTATTCAGGGTTTTGTCAATATAAAAGAAATCTCCCGCAATGGTCGCACTGTATAGCAACTTATGGGATGGGCATTATGACAACCGCAACCGAGATATTAAGTAGGTCAGTAGTCGTTTTTTCCCAAAACTACTTACCGATCAGCCGCATCAATATTAAGCGGGCAATTGTTTTGTTAGTCACCGGCAAGGCAGAACCCTTAAATTTGGGAACCCCACCCAGCATTAGCTGGCCGGTGCGTTCGCCAAGTTGTGTTTTACAAGTACCCGAACATATTCGTTTAACAATTGCCGGTGGCGAACGGATCTGGAAAATTCCGCCGGTCAACCGACGAGAAGTTTTACGGCGTGATCATCACACCTGCCAATACTGCGGTAGCGGCAAACATTTAACCCTCGATCACGTCATCCCTCGCTCAAAAGGAGGTTCCCACACTTGGGATAATATCGTCACCGCTTGCGAACGCTGTAATGCTCGTAAAGGCGACCGTACCCCCCTCCAAGCTGCCATGCCATTGAAGTGTCAACCTCGCGCACCCATGCACCCAACTGTTGCGTTTGCTGACCACTTCTGGCGCGACCAACACCTTAGAGAGTAGTCCTTTGTTAAGAGTCATTTGTCAAGAGTCAATCGTCTATTTTTTAGCATGAAATTATAATCAATCAAGAATGACTCTTGACCTATAAAAAAGGGCAAATGACAAATGACTCTTGACTCTTAATTTTTAGCCCCTCAGCAAAAAAAATAACGGGAGAAAACCGGCAATGCTGAAGTTTACATACACCGAAACAAGCTTTCACCTTGAGCGTTTGGCACAATCTTTAGAAGAATTGGTGGCAACACGAGTAATTTTGGCGATGCGAGTTGGTCAAAGCCTCTGTGTGCAACCGATTACAGCGTCGTTTTTGCTGCCTTCTAATTTACCCGGTTTGCATTATCTGGAAACCGAAACAAAACGAGAAGATTCAGAGGTGATTTCTGTGTGTGTTGCTGATGCAGAATTTGTCGAAATCAGCCTACAGGGAACGTGGATCGCTGCTGATAGCGAGACGGCTGAGGGAGTGTTTGTAACTTCACTTTTTGACCGTACCGAGTTTTTTTTGGTGAAGTTATGGCAAGAAGCCCAGAATAATATTTCCTGTGTCCGTGAAACACAAGATTGGTGATTATTGATTGGGAAGTGGGAATTTTTTTTAAAGTTACCGAGCTCTGTAGGGGTGGGGCTACTCTTTGGCCCAGGCATCCCCAGTGGCGCAGGCGGGACGCCGGCGATGATTGTGATTGCCCGATCATTGTGCCCGCCCCTGCCCTTCCACTCCCAATCATTTTTTTAAGGAGGAAACAATGCAGCCAGAACAGAAAAAAATTTTGATGGGATATTTTATTGAAGAGTCAAAAGACTTGCTGAAAACGCTGGAAAAAGGCATTCTAAATCTAGCGGAAAGTTTGGAAGATCCAGAATGCTTACAAGAATTGTTTCGCGCTGCTCATTCGCTGAAAGGTGGGGCAGCTTTTTTGCATATTGAGAGTATTGGTAAAACCGCTTTTAAGTTAGAAAAATGTTTTCGCGTCATTAAAGAGCAGCCGGTGGAGGCAGATGCAAAATTACAAGCGCTGTTTTTGCAAGCGCTTGAATTTCTTAAACAGTTAATTGAGCAAATGCAGAGTTATGAAGAATTGCCTGACGAAAAAATGTCCGCAATTGTTGCCACTAGCGAATCGACGTTTGAAGCCTTAACCTTTTACTTAGATATTTTAATTGTGGAAAAAAAGCTTTGTTGATTGGCGCGGTTAAGTTAATCGGCAACTCTTAACCATCCCCGGCGTACAGCATATAGCATTCGGTTAATGATTCTTAACTCTGTTTCGCTGAGACTGCCGGTGAGTAAAGCGGATTTAATGCTTTGGCGATTACTGGCAGTCATCATCCCTTGTTTCCAAACGTTGGCAAATAATTCTGGAAGGGTGGATTCTTCGGGTAAAATTGCATGGAATGACATAATTTTTGCGATCTTTTTAAGGAGTTCTGTGTTTCATGGGCTAACTATTGTTAAGATTAACTCTCCATAAGCCATTAATTTATCTATCTTTTGGATGAAAATTTCTCTCTATCTTAAAGCAGTTTTCCGCCGTGTTAGATATTTTTTACAACCAAACAACCACAAGTTTTCAACTAAATGTATCCGTTATTACAATTAAAGTTTACTTTCAATGCTGTGGCCCTACAAAAGTTAACTAAGGTAAGAATACTTTGATAAGATTGTAAAGTAATTTGTTCCTAAAATTCCGATGAGGTTTTGCGAATGGCAAGGGTGAGAGTTAGGCAGCACGTTAATCCCCTTAGTAACGTTTTTCAGGTGCCGGTGTTGCCCCCAGATTGGAGTCAAATTTATAAAGATTTAAGTAAACCCTTGCATTTAGATATTGGATGTGCTAGAGGCCGGTTTATTTTAAGTATGGCACAGGTAGAACCGGCCTGGAATTTTTTAGGTTTAGAAATCCGTCACCCTCTGGTAGAAGAAGCCAACAATATCGCGGCGGAAAAACAGTTAACAAATTTGTATTATTTCTTTTGCAATGCCAATAATTCCCTTAAATCTTTGCTGGAATCTCTACCACCGGCAATGCTGGAACGAGTCACAATTCAATTTCCCGATCCTTGGTTTAAAAACAAACATCAAAAACGGCGGATGGTTCAACCGGCAATGGTGGAAGAATTAGCTCAATTTTTAGTTCCGGGCGGGGAACTGTTTTTGCAATCGGATGTCAAAGAAGTAGCCCAGGAAATGCGAGAACGTTTTGCAGCTAATCCGGCTTTTGCTTTTAAACATGACCCGGAAATTTGGCTACCAGAAAATCCTTTGCCGGTGCAAACCGAACGAGAAATTGCTACTATAAGAAAAGGCCAGCCTGTTTACAGAACCTTATTTGTGCGGGTAGATAAAATATGAAAGTCACGGTTTTGAGTTTAGCACTTTTATTGTTAAACAGCACCCCATCTTTTGCTGCTAATCCTCAGCACGTCCAAAGACTCTTGCAAACAAAACAATGCAGAATGTGCAATTTAGGAGGTGCAGATTTAAGTAATCTTGACCTGAGTAAAACCGATTTGCGGAGTGCCTTTTTGGAGGGAGCAAATCTTTCTGGTACAAACCTTTCTGGCGCTGACTTGGTGGGTGCAAAACTCAAACGGGCAAACTTGACAAATACAAATTTAACAGCAGCTAATTTGCAACGGGCTGTGTTAAATGAGGCCGACTTAAATGGGGCTGATTTAACCTCGGCTAACTTAGATTTTTCCTTTTTAATCAAAGCCAATTTAACCGGCACAAAAATCACCGGCGCTTCTTTTATGAAAGCCAATTTAAAAGAAGCAAATGTCACCGGCTTAGACTTAACCGGCATCACCCTTACGGGTGCCATTCTCCCAGATGGCAGTGTTTCGGAGGAGGAAGAAGAATAAGTTATTTGTCATTTGTCATCCCCCCTTTTAAAGGGGGGTCAATGACTAAATCCATGATTCTAACCACATCCGAAGATTAAACTCGGCAGGAGAAAGGGGTAAACCTAAATAAATTGGCAACCAAAAAACAAAGGCAATTGCAATCGCAAAAATCACCGTCACACCGGCAGCGCGATAATAAATTTGGTAACTTCTTAACCAGCGTTCTACTAACCAAGCAACCGCCATAAAAGCAAATACAGAAGCCGGCATATAAAGATAAATAAAAGTGCAACGAGTCACCACCACCCAAGGTAAAAAATTTGCCGCATAATTCAGCACAACAAAACACACTAACCAGAACTCTGCCGGTGTGGGAAAGCGCAAAACTTGGTCATTTGCATTAAAATTATCTCCCTCTGTGTACCAAATAAAAACTCGATGAATTAAAATCACAGACAACAACAAAATTACTATCGCAGAAAGTACCCAAAGCAGAGGATTTCCCATGCCATGAACATCATAAAAAATTTGACCAACTTTGTCTGGTAAAGGTGGATACTGTGGCACCAATTCACGGCGAGTTAGTGCTTTTTCAAATAAATATACCATTGGACGCCACATCACAGGCCAAGTGAACCACCGCGAACAATAGGGGTGAATATCTTTGCCACTTTTTAAGCTTTTGTGAAAATTAAAAATCTTTTGATGAACGTCGAGAAAATTTGTATCCGTATTAATCTCTAAATGAGGCTGCCAAACTGCATAATAAACCGCTGCCGGCACAACTCCTAAAAACAGTAAAATTTTCCACCAAGACAATTGAATGAAACGTTTTTGAAGCAGGGGGAGAGGTAGAGGAATTTTGGAAGATAATTCAAAGCTTCTAATGCCGGTATCCGGGTTAATAATTTCAATTGTAGGCCGACTTAATTTTTCTTGTCGGCGGCGTTGCCAGTAAACAATTTGCGCCGCTAACCAAGTCAAACAAACTCCTAACCAAAACCCTAAACCGTTCCATTTAACCGAAATAGAACAGCCAAAAGATACGCCAGATAAAAACAACCAAAAAACACTTATAAATCCTCGATTATTCAAAGCTAAAAGAAATAACCATTGAGCAAGAAAACCAAAAAAAACTAGGTAAATATTAATTAAAGCAAAACGAGATTCAACTAAAAGTAAGCCATCTAAGGCAGTAAACAAACTTGCCAAAAAAGCATACAAACAGCGACCCGAAAGTTGATAAGCAACACCCCCCACAATCAAGGGTAAAAAAGACCCTACCAAGGCATTTAACCAACGATAACTAAACGGAGAAAGCAAAATTCCGCTTAAAGCATTGGGGGTGCCGGTGTTAAAAGGCAAATGAGAAGCTAACCAAATTGCAGCAGTAATGGCATATTTTCCTAGAGGCGGATGAGCATCAAAAAACGGCACTCCATCTAAATAATTAACCCCATAAACGGCATAATATCCCTCATCAAAAACCAGAGTATTAAAAAAGTTAATATTCCAAAATCTTAGCCCAAGCGACAGCAAAAACACACCCCACATTCCCAGGGCAAACCAGGGAAATTTAGAAGTTTTCTTGATTGGATAGTTTTGAGGATTCATTTTAGAGAAAAATTTAGATTTTAGAGGCATCAGTTGTTAATATCGGTTGAGCATATCAATCTTCGCAGTGCAGATGTAGAGACGTTGTGGCAGAACGTCTGTACCGCACTTAGCTGGCGGAGTTTTTGCTAATTGTGTCCTATTTTGCCAAAAAATGCACTCAATGGCTGTAGGCTAAAGGCGGTGTATTTCAGTTTAAAGCAATGAGTGATAGTGATTTCAATGTAAACCCTCAACCACCGGCCTCTGGGATTTCGGCGGCGGTAGCGGATTTTTTTAAATTTTCGCAAAACCACACAAATTTTCGCACAGAAATCCTGGCCGGTGTCACAACCTTTATGACAATGGCCTATATTTTGGCCGTTAACCCCGCAATTTTATCAAACGCCATTTTTTTACAAGAACCCAAGGATCTATTTGGAGAATTAGTAATCGCTACCGCCATTTCCTCAGCCATTGGCAGTATCGTCATGGCTTTAGTGGCAAATTATCCCTTTGCACTCGCCCCAGGAATGGGATTAAACGCTTATTTTGCCTTTTCTGTTGTCAAAGGATTAGGCATTGATTGGCGAGTTGCCCTCACTGCTGTTTTAATTGAAGGTTTAATTGTTATTGCCCTGACGCTTTCTAACATTCGTACCTTCATTCTTACCGCTATTCCTGAAAGTTTAAAACACGCCACAGCCGCTGGAATTGGCTTATTTTTAGCCTACATTGCCCTTGCCGGTGATCCTGCCACAGGAGGGGCTGGGATTATTGTTGCTAATCCTGCCACAAAAACAGCTTTAGGCAACTTAAGTCAACCATCAACTCTTATAGCAATTGCCGGTATTTTAATTACCTCTGCATTAGTTGCTCGCCGCATCAAAGGTGCTTTATTAATTGGCATTTTAGCAACCGCTTTATTAGGATGGATTTTAGGTGTTACACCCTGGCCGGCTGGTATTGTTGCTCTCCCTCAATGGCCGACAGATTTAGTCGGTCAATCGGTACTGGGATTATCTAAAATGATGCAAGGCAATGTTTTAGACTTTCTGGCAGTCACATTTGTGTTTTTGTTTGTCGATTTATTTGACACTATTGGTACAGTTGCCGGTGTAGGAATTCAAGCCGGTTATATCGATCAAAATGGTGAACTTCCCCGCGCTAAAGAAACTCTCCTTGCTGATGCCATTGGTACTACTGCCGGCGCTATTTTAGGAACTTCTTGCGTTACAACTTATATCGAATCTGCTTCAGGAGTTGCAGAAGGCGGACGCACCGGCTTTACAAGTATTGTTGTTGCCGGTTTTTTCCTGCTTTCTGTGTTCTTTATTCCGCTTTTTTCTGCCATCCCTGCCTTTGCCACAACTCCAGCTTTACTGATTGTTGGTGTTTTAATGGCCGGCAATGTTCGTAATATCCGCTGGGATGATCCCGCCGAATCTATTCCCTGTTTTTTAACATTGATAATGATGCCTTTAACTTATTCTATTGCCGAAGGTTTAGCTATTGGTTTTATTACTTATCCCTTGCTTAAAGCCTTTCAAGGAAAAACCAAAGAAGTTACTCCTGCTATTTGGGTTTTAGCTGGGGTTTTTCTATTACGTTTTGTCTTCATGGCTTTTCAAGCCGCGTAGCCCCATACTCGGCCCACCGGCATTTATAATGGTGGGCAGAACCCCGGCCTACAAATATGAAAGTAATCAGTTTTAACCTACGTTTTGATAAACCAGATCCAGGCAATAACGCCTGGAAATATCGTCTAAAAGCCATTACTGAATTAATCCACTCCTACGCCCCAGACATCATTGGAACCCAAGAATTATTACCTCACCAAATGTATGATTTACTGGGAAAACTACCCGACTATCAATGTGTAGGAAATGACCGCACCTGCACAGGCAAAGGCGAATATTGCGCCATTTTTTATCGCACAGAATTACTTTGTTTAGCAACCGGCGATTTTTGCTTAAGTGACACACCCGAAATACCAGGCAGCATTAGTGAAAGTTGGGGTAATCCCATCCCGCGTATGGCAACTTGGGCAATTTTTTCTGATCCCAACCAACAGAAATTTACTTTATTTAATACCCATTTAGATTATCGCAGCCAAAAAGCCCGCGAATTGGGGGCAAAATTAATTTGTGAACGCATGAGTCAAATTCAGAATAACGATTCTTTTCTATTACTCACCGGCGACTTTAACGCCGAACCCCAAACAATCGCTAGACAAACTTTTCTCAAATTGCTATCAAATAATATTCAACTTGTGGATGCCCTTGGTGGTCTGCCGATCAGCCAACAACAAACTTTTCACGACTTCACCGGCAAAGCTTTTGCAGCAATTGATACCATTTATTACGATTCGCGCTTAAAATTGCAGCAAGTAAAAATAGATACAGGCCGGTGGTTAGAAGTTTGGCCCTCCGATCATTTGCCCGTCATCGCAGAAGTTTCCTAAATGGCAATAATCAGAAAAACTTTATCGGTGATTAGGTGGGCAGTTTAGAAAAAATCACCCATAATAAATCACATCCTCATTCAAACTCCACAGCAATTATGAAAGGCAATTTATATCTCACCGGCATTCTCTCCACCGCCACCCTCACCGCCGCTGTAGTCTTCGCATCCGTCAGCCCCTCGGTGGCTGGTGGTTGCCCCTTCTTCAGCCAAAGCAAAGGCACCGCCCTCTCTTCTGATGGCGCTTCCTCGGCTGCCCTCAGCCAAAAATACATGACTAAAAAACTCGCTATCGGCGGCTTGGGATTGGCTGGGGTTGCTGGTTTGGTGGCTGCCGGTGTTGCCTACAAAGCCGGTCGCAAAAAGCAAGCAGAAGCTATCATCATCGATGAGATAGCGGTGATTGAAGAAGTAGTCACCCCGGCGGAAACAGTCGAAAAAGAACTCACCCTCGTTCGCTAAACTAAAAGCAATTTTTGGGCAAATTTCAAAAATAACCCTCTTTCAGCAATGCAAGAGGGTTTTATCCGTTTTTTGTGGAGAAAAAACTGCAATGGATGCCAAAATTTTACGCTTGCAATCAATCGCTTTTCGAGAGAAACTGGCCTTTTATTTAGAAGATATTGAAACCCCAGCCGGTCGCGCTATCAATTTATTTATTACAAGTATTATATTGCTATCTTGCGTCGTCTTTGTCGCAGAAACCTACCCCCTCCCAGCCGCCTTTCAAGTTATTTTACATAATATAAATACAGGCACTTTAGTCTTTTTTGCCCTTGAATATTTACTGCGGCTATGGTGTGCAGAACACAAGCTAAAATTTATCTTCAACCCCTATGCCTTAATCGATTTTATCGTTATTTTGCCCTTAATTTTAAGAGTGGTTGATATTAGCTTTTTAAGAATATTTCGCTGGTTTCGAGTCTTACGACTGCTCAGATTTTTAGACAAAAAAACGTTAATTTTTGGTAAAATAAGTGCTGAAGATAGCGTGATTGTTGCCCGAATTTTATTTACATTAATAGCCATTATTTTTGTATTTTCTGGCCTCATATATCAAGTCGAGCATCCAGTCAACCCCGAAACTTTTGCCACCTTTTTTGATGCGGTTTATTTTTCCGTTGTTACTATGACTACCGTAGGTTTTGGCGATGTTACTCCTATTTCCCAAGCAGGCCGGTTTATGACTGTTTTAATGATTTTAACCGGCATTGCTCTCATACCCTGGCAATTAGGCGATCTGATTAAGCAATTCGTCAAAACTGCCAATCAAGTTAAAACTCCTTGTCGAAAATGTGGTTTAGGTTTCCACGATGCTGATGCTCGTTTTTGTAAGCGTTGTGGTACTGAGTTAGATAATCCTTAAGAGTTTTTTAACCGCAGATGTTAGGCGTAGCCGCGCGTAGCGCTACGCAGATGAACTCGGATGAACTCGGATGAACGCAGATGAACTCGGATGTTATTTTTCTATTGTCCAAATTCTAACCTTGCCTGTTCTACAATTTCGGGTGTCACTACATCTAACTCTCCCTCCCGCGCCAGTTGTTCGATACGCTGTCTGGCTTGAGAACGTACAAAATAAGGAATATTTTTTAACTTCAGCTTTGCTTCAGCAGTCCATTTCAACTCATCAGAAAAATCAGAATTCATCATAGCTAATTAAATAAATATCTAAAACCTAAAACGATTATAGTAGGTTGGCTTAACCAACGAAACCCAATTATCCCCAAACAAAAAAAATGTCCCTGCCGAAGCAGGAACACTTTTTAAAATATGAATAACTCAAAAATTAGTCGAGGTCATTCATAAACATCACCGGCTCATTTTCGCGGTCGATACCTTTTTCAAAACCGGCAGCAGCAGCACGAGCGCGGCCAGCGTGCCACAAGTGACCGATCAAGAAGAAGAAAGCCAAGATGAAGTGAGAAGCGGCCAGCCAAGCACGGGGGTTAACATAGTTAAACCCGTTGATGTCGGTGATAATACCACCCACAGAGTTGATAGAACCGTTAGGAGCATGGGTCATATACTCAGCAGCACGGCGCAATTGCCAAGGCTGAATATCGTTCTTAATTTTATTCAAATCAAGACCATTAGGCCCACGCAGAGGCTCCAACCAAGGACCTTGGAAGTCCCAGAAACGCATGGTTTCACCACCGAGGATGATTTCGCCGGTAGGAGAACGCATCAGGTATTTACCCAGACCGGTTGGGCCTTGAGCAGAACCCACGTTAGCACCCATTTGTTGGTCACGGGCCAAGAACGTCAAAGCTTGAGCCTGAGAAGACTCAGCGTTGGTCGGGCCGTAGAACTCACTGGGGTAAACAGTGTTGTTGAACCACACATAGCAAGAAGCGATAAAGCCCATCAAGGACAAAGCGCCCAAGCTATAAGACAGATAAGCTTCACCAGACCAAATGAAAGCACGACGTGCCCAGCCAAAAGGCTTGGTGAGAATGTGCCAAACACCACCGGCAATGCAGATAAAGCCGACCCAAATGTGACCACCGATAACGTCTTCCATGTTGTTGACGCTACAGATCCAGCCTTCGCCACCAAACGGAGAACGAGCCAAATAGCCGAAGATCACAGCCGGGTTTAACGTCGGGTTCGTGATCACGCGAACGTCACCACCACCAGGCGCCCAGGTGTCATACACACCGCCGAAGAACATGGCCTTAAACACCAACAGCAGCGCACCGCAACCCAATAAAATCAGGTGATAGCCGATGATGTTGGTCATTTGGTTCTTATCTTTCCAGTCGTAGCCAAAGAAAGAAGAGTATTCTTCCAAGGTTTCCGGGCCACGAATTGCGTGATAGATACCACCCAAACCGAGAACGGCAGACGAGATCAAGTGCAGAACACCGACCACGAAGTAGGGGAAAGTATCGATAACTTCACCACCAGGGCCAACACCCCAGCCTTGAGTTGCCATGTGAGGGATCAAAATGAAACCCTGCTCATACATGGGCTTTTCGGGGACAAAGTGAGCGACTTCAAACAAAGTCATCGCACCGGCCCAGAACACAATCAAACCAGCGTGAGCGACGTGGGCGCCCAGCAGCTTACCAGAGAGATTAATCAGGCGTGCGTTACCAGACCACCAGGCAAACCCTGAAGATGCCTGGTCACGTCCGCTCACCATTGCGCTGTTAAAGGATGTTTGCACGGAGCAGAACCTCTTTTGTCTTCAACACTAAGTAAACATTAGTTGTCAATTGTCCTTTGTCATTAGTCCCTAGTCATTTGTCAAATCGAATTTCCAGCCGAATTACTAACGACAATTGACTAATGACAATGGACTCTTACAGAGCGTTACCGCGAGGCAGCACTTCTTCGGGGAACTCGAAGTTTTCGTGCGGTTGGTCAGCCGGTGCCATCCAAGCGCGGATACCTTCGTTGAGGAGAATGTTCTTGGTATAGAACGTTTCAAACTC